>CAZXHG010000006.1:0-85075 GCA_964639985.1 uncultured Rickettsiales bacterium | reverse complement strand
CTGGGTGTCGTCGTCGACCACGTCGTCGTCGTCCACCTCGTCGGTGTCGTCGTCGTCGTCGTCGTCACCCGTGTCGTCATCACCCGCGCTGTCGTCGTCGCGGAGCCACGAGTCGTCCCCGCCGCAGTCGATGGAGAAGCAGCCCCCGCCGGGCCGGGCGTCGTAGAACACCTCGAAGGTCAGCTCCACGTCCCACTCCTGCAGCCCCTCCTGGTACGACATCAGGTAGTAGTCGCCGTCCATGCACAGGGCGGCCCCGCCGTGGATCTCCAGGTCGAACGACCCGTCCGTGCCCACCGGTGAGCCGTCCCGCACCAGCATGTAGCCCAGATCCGAGCGGTACTCGCCCGGCTGCATGCCGTACCACTGCGCCAGGTTGGCCTCACCCACCTCCGCGGGGGAGACCTTCTCCTCGGACGCGAACAGCGCGAACTTGCCCGGCGAGCTGGTGTAGGTGCCCCGCACGCGGATCGGCTCCCACAGGGCCACGAGCACGTCGGCATCGCTGATGCGGCACTCCCGCTTGTTGCGATCCACATGGGCGCAGGCGCAGCCTCCCCCGCTCCACTGATCCGACCACTCGGCGTGGTGGTCGAGCTGGGACACCCCGTGCAGGATCCCCGGGGTGGCCACCGCCACCAGCGTGGTCAGCAGCGCCGCTCTCAGTCCCCAACGTGTGCGCGGTTCCATGGTCCTCCCTTGCCCACGAGCCCCTCCAGTATGCAACGACTGCGCCCCGCCGTGGGGCGGATCCGTGCCCATCGGTGTCAAACGGCGGCCCATCTGCTACGGTGCCGGCCATGTCGACACGCATCCTGCTGCTGGACAACGCCATCTACCGCGACGTGTACCGGCCCCTGGATCACTGGCGGACCGCCATGGAGGAGGCCTGCCCCGGGCCGGTCGAGATTGTGGCCGCCCCCCGGGAGGAGCCGCCGCCCTCACCCGAGGGATTCACGCACATCATCGTCAGCGGGTCCGAGGCGTCGATCATGGACGACGACCTGTGGGTGCCACCCCAGGAGGCGTTCCTCCGGGCCGCCGCGGACGCGGGCGTGGCCATCCTCGGGTCGTGCCACGGCCACCAGATGGTGGCCCGGGCGTTCGGGGGACGGCCGGGGCGCGCGGAGGTGCCCGAGCTGGGGTGGATCGAGCTGCCCCACGACGACGACCCCATGTTCGCCGGCGCGGACGATCCGCTGTGGGTGTTCGCCTCCCACTTCGACGAGGTGGTCGAGCTGCCCGGTGATTTCGTGGTCACCGCCCGCACCGGGCGCTGCGCGATCCATGCCTTCCGCCACCGCGAGCGCAGAATCTGGGGCGTGCAGGCGCACCCGGAGATCGACCCGCCCGCCGGCCAGGCGCTGCTGGACGCATTCTGCGAGGTGGATCCACGGGCTGCGGCGGCCCACCACGATCTTCCTGCGCGGGACAGCGGCTGGATCAGCGCGTTGATACGGGCTTTTCTCGAACCTGTCGGGTAATCGTCAAGAAATCGTCACACAAAGCGCTGGCTCGGGCCGAATCCCGAGGGTATGGTCCACCTCGTGCACCACCTCATCCCCATCTTCCTGGTCACCGCGATGGCAGGGTACGCCCTGGCCGCGGGGCCCGCCGCGGACCTGGCCCCCACGGCCACGGTCACACCCGAGCGGATCGCGGCCGTGGCGCTGGCGGTGCTGCTGGTGCTGGGACTGGCGCGGCTGCGCCGGGACCGGTGAGCGTCGGGTCCGTCGCTGCGCTCCTTGACCCGACCTACCAAGACGAAGCCTACCCGCCCATCCGCTCCTCGTAGTTGTCCCACGGCGGATCGTAGTCCTCGGGCAGGTGCTGCTCGATGGTGCCGGGCATGATCCAGCTCACGTCCACGCTGACCACCTCGAGGCCCGGGGCGAGCAGGTGCAGGCTGGGGATGTAGCCGCCGTCCGCCTCGAACTGCGAGCCGATCGCGTAGCCCTGGTCCCGCAGGACCGGGCAGGTCAGGCCGTACTGGTTGGCCCACTGCTCGGTGCTGCCGTCGCCGAGCAGGTACAGCAGCACGAAGCCGCGGTCACGGTAGGTCTGGTAGGTGTCTTCCGCCGAACCGGCGAGATCTCCACAGTAGGGTCACCAGTCCGCCCCGGCCTCGAGGTACACGACCCTGCCGCAGAAGTCGGCCAGGTGCACGGTGTCGCCGTGCTGGTCGACCAGGGCGAAGTCGGACACGATCTGGCCCGGCTGGTACACGGCGTTGGCGAAGTCCGCGTAGCAGTCGTCGCGGCCGTAGCCGCCGATGTAGGGGTGGTCGTCGGCGTCGGTGGGGTCCCAGTTCTCCAGGTACTCCTCGCCGTCGTTCCAGCCGTCGCCGTCGGAGTCGGCGGTGTCCGGGTCGGTGCCGGCCTCCTCCTCCTCGGCCAGGGTCAGCCCGTCCTCGTCCTCGTCGGACTCGGGGTCGGGCGCCGTGTCGTCGTCGGCGACGTCGTCGTTGTCGTCGTTGTCGTCGTCGTCACCTGCCGGAGCCGTCGGACAGCCCCACAGGGCGAGTCCGAGCACCAGCAGCAGCGCCAGCCACGCAGGGGCGCCGCGTCGGAGCGAGCTGACCATGAAGTCCTCCTATCGTCTTGGTTGCCATTCCACCGGACGAACCATGATAGCCGCCACCGCGGCGCTGTTCAGCGGAATTCTTTGTCAAGAAAGGGGCGCGGCAAAGGGCGTCGGGGACCGGTTACACTGGCCGACGCGGGAGGACACCATGCGCGCGATACCGTTGATCCTGCTGGGTGCGGCCCTGCTGCTGCTGGCCGGCTGCCCGGAGTCCGAGACGTTCGGCACCGGGGACGACGACGACGTGGGGGACGACGACGTGATCGGGGACGACGACACCGGCGACGACGACACCGGCGACGACGACTCGGCCGGGGATGACGACTCGGCTGGTGACGACGACACGGCCGACGACGACACCGGCGACGACGATGACAGCGCCGAACAGGAGGTGGACGGCGGCCTGTCACTGCAGTACGCCGAGGTGCCGGATCACGTGGGCGGCATGACCACGTACCTCACCTTCGGCGCCCACTTCAGCGAACAGCTCGCGCCCGGCTCGGGGGGGGTGGATTTCGCCGGTCCCGAGGCCGTGGACGAGTGCGCGGTCACCCAGTACTCCTGGGACGACATGCAGGGGGGCACGCCGCCGGAGCTGTTGTACCAGTCAGCGGGCACGCTGACCCTGACCGGCGCCCAGGGCACGTTCGAGATCGAGCCGGTGGAGCACGGCGGCATCACCACCTACGGCCTGGAGCTGACCCCGGGCACGGACATCGACACCGGGTCGACCTGGGACATCTCGGGTGCGGGCGACGAGTACCCCGGCTTCGACTACCCCGGCGGCCTGGAGCTGGCCGCGGCCCTGCACCTGGTGTCGCCCGAGGTCACCGACTACTTCGAGGTCACCGGCGAGCTGGACCTGCAGTGGACCGGCGGCAGCCTCCCCCACGTGACCATCGAGATCGTGGACTGGGACCTCGAGGACGACGACAACGTCTACGTGCACTGCTGGGTCGACAACGACGGCGCCTTCACCGTGCCGTCCGAGGTGATGGACCTCTTCCCGGTCGACGACATCTACCTGCAGCTCAGCCAGCCCGTGTACGAGATCCGCCCCGCCGGCGACCGCTGGATCGGCGTGGGTACCGGTGCGTCGGTGGTGTCGACGGGGTACCGGCCTTGATTGCGCTGACCAGCCCAGATCCGCCTCGCGTGGCCTGATCGGGGCCATCGGTTCTTCTTCGATCTCGTCGGGACGCGGCCCGTCGCATGCTCCGGGATCCGACCGGTGGTTGGAGGCGGCACGGGGTCAGGCCGCGACTTGCTCGCGGCTCCCACGGATATCCGAGGGGCGCGTCGAAGATCGGTGGTCGCCGCTCCCAAATCGCGGGCTGACCCCAGCGGAGGCGTTTCAGGCAGGGGTTGGCCACGAAATCGAGGCGGGATTGACTCCGAACGGAATCCAAATCGGGATCGGCGCTCGAACCGAATCGGACCTCCGATCCTCCCGCCCTCAATCCCGGCACCGAACCGCCCCGGGCGGGGTCAGTTCGCTACTCGGGGCGTCCAACCGACTCCGATGCGTCCCGACGACGTCCGCAACGGCCCCAGTCGCGGCCTGACCCCGTGCCGCCTCCAATCACCTGACCGGGTTCGGACGGACTCTCCAGGCTGATCGATGTACAGGCTCCATGCTTCCGTATGGGGCCGAGGAGATGGTCAGGTACGCCGCCGGATCGCGATCAGGACGGCCAGCGGCAGCAGGATCGCAGCCACACCTCCCCGCCCCTCCCCGCTCTCGTCACACGAGCAGTCGTCGTCGTCGTCCACCGGCTCGTCCTCCTGGCAGCTGGGATCGTAGCCGTCGGCGTAGCCGTCGCAGTCGTCGTCCTTGCCGTTGAGGCAGTCCTCGGTCGCGCCCGGGTGGATGTGGGCGTCGTTGTCGTTGCAGTCGATGCCGCCCATGCCGCCGGCGTAGCCGTCGTAGTCCAGGTCGTTGAGGTCCGAGCCGGAGCAGTCCTGGTCGATGCCGTCGTAGGCCACGTCCGTGGCGCCGGGGTGGATGCCGGCGTTGTAGTCGTCGCAGTCCTCGCCCCCGCAGCCGTGGTAGCCGTCGAGGTCGTAGTCGACCTCCTCGTCGATCTCCTCGTCGCAGTTGTTGTCCACGCCGTCGCAGGTCTCCTCGGCCAGGGGGTGGATGGCCGCGTTGGTGTCGTCGCAGTCTCCCTGGCAGGCGGAGTAGCCGTCCCAGTCGTTGTCCATGGTCTCGAGGGTGCCGGGGTCACAGTCGTTGTCGATGCCGTCGCACAGCTCCAGCGCGTCGGGGTGGACGTCGATGTTGGCGTCGTCGCAGTCCCCCTCGCACTCGGGGAAGCCGTCGTAGTCGTTGTCCACCTCGGTGTCGGTCAGATCCCCCTCACAGTCGCTGTCCACACCGTCGCACAGCTCCTCTGCGCCGGGGAAGATGGTCGGGTCGCCGTCGTTGCAGTCCATGCAGGCCACGTACCCGTCGCCGTCGAGGTCGTCGAACTCGTCGTCCGGCACCACGCCGTCGCAGTCGTTGTCCACCTCGTCGCACTGCTCGGGCGCGCCGGGGTAGGTGGTGGGATCGGCCTCGTCGCAGTCCCCCTCGCACTCGGAGAACGTGTCGCCGTCGTCGTCGAAGCCGTCGTCCGCGTCGCCGTCGCAGTCGTTGTCGATGCCGTCGCACTCCTCCACGCCCTCGGGATTGACCGCGGGGTCGCTGTCGTCGCAGTCCTCGCAGGCGAGGTAGCCGTCCGCGTCGAGGTCGTCGAACTCGTCCTGATCGATGACGCCGTCGCAGTCGTTGTCGAGCTGGTCGCACAGCTCGGGCGCGCCGGGCCACACGTCGTCGTCCGCATCGTCGCAGTCGCCGTCGCACGGGGTGTACCCGTCCCAGTCCTCGTCCCCCTGCTCGTCGATCAGCGTGTCGCAGTCGTCGTCGAGGCCGTTGCAGGCCTCCTCGGCCGTGGGGTGGATGGCCGGATCCGAGTCGTCGCAGTCGCCGGCGCAGGTGGTCCAGCCGTCGCCGTCCGCGTCGAAGTCCTCGTCCACGAGCCCGTCGCAGTCGTTGTCGATCCAGTCGCAGGCCTCGGTGGCGCCCGGCCAGGCGTCCCCCTGCAGGTCGTCGCAGTCACCGGTGCAGTTGGTGTAGCCGTCCGCGTCCGAGTCCAGGTCCTCGGTGGCCACGCCGTCGCAGTTGTGGTCCAGGCCGTCGCCGCAGGTCTCGGGCGCGCCCGGGAAGAAACCGGCGTCCGTGTCGTCGCAGTCGCCCTCGCACTCGGAGAAGCCGTCGCTGTCGAGGTCCCACCACGAGCAGGTGGCGTAGAGGATCGCCATCTCGTCGGAGAGCGCGGCCTCGTTGTACGAATAGCCCAGGCCCAGGCTGCCGCTGGCCTGGATGCCCACGGACGCGGATACGCCGTGGTCGTACGCGGCCGAGGAGGTGACGTCGAGGTACTGCAGCACGATCGCGCCGGTGTCCTCGTACAGCACCACCTCGAAGTCGTAGGCCCCCATGTTGGCGTGGTGGGGCACGCCCGAGAACTGCACCACGAAGCGGCGGTGACCGGCCACGGCGCCCTCGGTGGCGTACCAGACCGTGCCGGCCGCCGACGGGTTGAGATCGTCCCAGTACACGGAGATACGCTGGGACGGCGAGGCGTTGCCCGGGATGGCGCCGTTGAAGTACTGCAGCGCGCCCCCGCCCCCGAAGGAGACCGCGCCGTTGGCGTGCACCACGGCCTGGGAGTGGGTGTTGCCGTAGTACTCGAAGTCGAAGCCGATCGGCACCGAGGCGCTGCCGTCGTCGGGCAGGGTCACGGACGTGCCCGTGGCGGACAGGTCGATCCACACGAAGTCCGGTCCGCTGGACTCCAGGCTGTCGATGTAGGAGTAGCCGAAGCCGTCCGGGCCGTCCGTGGCCGCGGTTGCGGGCAGCGGCAGCCCGATCAGGAGCGTCAGCAGCACGATCACGCGAGCGCTCATCGCCGCCCCCCTCAATGGTCCGCCAGCACCACGACCACCAGGTCGTACTCGCCCACCACGGAGATGCCGTCCGCGATCACCTGCATCGGCAGCACGAACACCTGGTCGTACGGGGCGCTGGCCACGGCCTGGTACAGCGCGATCTGGAAGGTGACCGTGTCGTTGATCGGCACGTCCACGTGGGTCGACGGGTAGATGGTGACCACGAACCCGTGGGGGTCGTCGATCACCAGCTCGAGGTCGAACTCGCCGGCGTTGGCCACCGCGGAGATGCCGTCGATGATGGCGGTGACCACGGACGCGCCGCTGCCGGAGAACACCAGCGGGTCGGCCACGCCGTCGGCATTGAGGTCGGCCATGGACCCCGTGTCCAGGGCGAGGTCGTTCATCTGGCTGATCGGACCGCCGTTGGCGCCCACCCCGATCAGCTTGCCGGAGATGTCGTTGACCGCGTCGACCACGGCGGTGTGCCCGGCCGGGTTGCAGCAGGCCAGGGGCGGGACCTGGTAGCCGGCGTCCGGATCCCGCATGGCCGCGTCCGTGGTGTACACGACGATGGGCACCGATCCGTCGCGGAACCCCGCCCCGCCCTGGCTGCCGGTGCCGGGCACGGTCGGGTCGTACGCCCCCTGCTCCGCGCCCCCGAACGCGTCGTTCCAGTCCGCGACGAAGGGTACGACGTCGTGCGTGGGGGAGTACACGTCGTCGCAGTTCATGTCGAAGCCGATGCCCGTGGCGGCCTGGTACAGCGCCTCCATGCCCGACTCGGTGGAGTCGCCGCCCGAGCGCACCTTGAGCGCGCCCAGCGCGGTCTGCACCAGGGCGGTGTCGGTGGTGATCTGCTGGCTGAGGGCGAAGGGCTTGTCGTCGTAGGCCGCGTCCGCGAAGCCCATGGTCACGTAGTCGTCGAACTCGGCCACGCCGAAGGCCACGTCCGGGATCCCGACCTGGGTCACCACCTGGGAGAACATCGAGGCCATGGCCGTGAGCTCGCCGCCCATGGAGCAGGTGGTGTCCAGCACGAAGAACACGTCCGCCTGGTGCACCGACAGGGTGAAGTCCACGTCCAGCACGGTCTCGTTCTGGCCGATCTCCACGTAGTAGCCCTCGATCACCGACGAGGCGTCGAGCGGGTCGCTGCCCACGGTGATCTCGGCCAGGTCGGTGTACCCGTCGCCGTCCGTGTCGCGCAGGGTGCGGTCCGTGCCGTGGCCGCCCTCCTCGCTGTCCGGGATGCCGTCGTCGTCGGAGTCCGTGTCCTCCAGGTCCAGGTAGCCGTCGCCGTCGCTGTCCAGCGGCACGTCCGGGTCGTCGCCCGCCTCGTCGAGGTCGCCGAGGCCGTCGCCGTCCGAGTCGTCGTCCAGGTAGTTGGGCAGTCCGTCGCCGTCCACGTCGTCCGTGCCCTCGGCCGCGTCCGGCACGCCGTCGCCGTCCGAGTCGTCGTCCAGGTAGTTGGGGATCCCGTCGCCGTCCGGGTCGTCCTCGCCCTCCTCCTCGTCCGGGATCCCGTCGCCGTCCGCATCGTCGATCGGGGCGGTGTCGTCGTCGTCGCCCGCCGAGTCGTCGTCGTCCGTAGCCGAGTCGTCGTCGTCGTCCGACGTGTCGTCGTCCGCCACCGAGTCGTCGTCCTGGGGATCGGGATCGGGGCAGCCGGCCACACCGATCAGCAGCGCCAGCAGGCAGGGGAGGAGGGAAAAGTGGCGCATCGTCCACCCCCTTTCGCAGCCATGCTAGCAGGGGGAAAAGGGACGTACGCAACTTATCAACTTATTCGCGGCGAATAAGTTGATAAGTTGCGTACGTCCCCTTTCTTCAATCCCCCGTGACGCGTTCTCCGGCCATGGCGCGGGACACCGCGTCGCTGAGTTCGGACAGGCCGAAGGGCTTGCGGATCCAGCCCCGCGTGCCCTCGAAGACGTCGGCCTCGCTGTGCGCCTCGTCCTTGAGGCCGGTGGCCATCAGCACGGCCGCGTCCGGGTCGATGTCCTGCATCACCTGCAGCACATCTGCGCCGTCCATGCCCGGCATGACCAGGTCCAGCACGACCAGGTCGATCTGCTCGGCCATGCGCGAGAACATCTCCACCGCGGAGCGGCCGTCGGGCGCGACCAGCACCTGGTAGCCCAGGGCGGCGAGCATCTCCGAGACCGTGTCGAGGATGGCGGGCTCGTCGTCCACCAGCAGGATCCGGCCGGTGCCCGAGATCGGGTCCAGGGCCCGCTCCCGCTCGGCCGCGCTCTCCATCACGTCCCAGGCCAGCGGCAGCAGCACGCGGAAGGTGGTGCCATAGCCCGGGTCGCTCTCCACCAGGATCGACCCGCGGTGGTTGCGCACGATGCTGTAGGCCGTGGCCAGGCCCAGCCCCTGGCCGTGACCCCGCGGCTTGGTGGTGAAGTACGGCTCGAAGATCCGCTCCACGTCGTCGTCGCTGATGCCCGCGCCGTTATCCGTGATCTCCAGCTCGAGGTAGATGCCGGCGTCCACGCCGCCCCAGGAGGCCTCGTCCCCGATCGCCACCTTGACCTGGCGGCAGACCACGGTGATCTCCCCCCCCGCGTCCTCCTCCAGCGCGATGATCGCGTCCCGCGCGTTCACCAGCAGGTTGGTCACCACCTGCTGGAGCTCCACCGGGTCACCCATCACCGACGCGTCGGCCACCAGCTGCTCGTGGCTGATGCGCGCGGTGGTGCCGCACTGGCGCCCGGCCAGGGCCACCGCGTCGAGCACCACCTGCTTCATGTCCACGGCCACCTGGCTGCCCTTGGCGCCCCGGGCGTAGTTGAGCAGCTGATCGGTCAGCTCCACGGCGCGGCCGGCCGCCACCTCGATGCTGCTGGCCGACTCGAAGGCCCGGTCGCCAGGGCGGGCCCCGGCCTTCATCAGGCTGGCCTGGCCGAGGATCGAGGTGAGCACGTTGTTGAAGTCCAGCACCAGGCCGCCGACCATGGCGCCGACCGCCTCCATCTTGCGCAGCCGCTCGAGCTGCTCGCGCAGGTCGTGGCGCTCGGTGATGTCCTGCACCGCGCCGTAGACGCGCACCACCCGCGCCTCCAGCGGATCCCACTGGGGCCGGCCATGGTCCCGCACGCGCCGGGTCTGGCCGTCGCGGGTGACGATGCGGTACTCCACCACCGCGATCTCGCCGTTGCGTAGCCGCTCCATCTGCTCGTGGGGGATGGCCGCGTCGTCCGGGTGGACCACGCTGTCCCAGCCCCCCAGCGACGTCAGCTCCTGCTCCGTGTAGCCCGTCATCCGCTCCAGGGCCGGCGTACTCCACTCCATGGTCAGCGAGCCGTCGGGCAGCACCTCGAAGGCGTAGGCGAAGTCCGTGAGCAGCTCGGAGATCAGACGGTAGCGGCGCTCGCTGTCGGCCAGCTCGCTGGCGCCGCGGCGCTGTGCCGTGACGTCCTCGGCGACCACCAGCCAGGCCTCGTCGTCCCCCCACTGCACCGGCCGGACCTGGTGGGTGACGGTCCGCAGGGAGCCGTCGGGCCGCCGGATCTGGACCTCCTCGGGGGAGACGTGCTCGCCAGCCGCCAGCCGCTCCAGCACGCGCTGCCGCACCTGGGGGTCGGCCAAAATGCCGGCCGGCTCCAGGCGCTGGGCCTGGGCAAACGAGTACCCGGTGATCTCCGTCATCACCGAGTTGGACAGCAGCAGCCGGCCGTCCGGATCGACCAGGGCGATGCCCAGCGGTGCGAGCTCGAGCAGCTGCCCGAACACGTCGTCTTGTCTGTTGCCTGCTCCCACAGCGGCCTTCCCGTTCCATTCTGGACCAGGACGGCGCGGAGCGCCACTCGGGGCGATGGCGGTCAGTCGAGGCGCTTGCGGAACCGCACCACGGCCAGGGCCAGCACGGCAAAGCCGATGCCGGTCAAGGCGGCGGCGTCGGTCCACAGCACGTCCAGGCCGACGCCGCGCAGGAAGATGCCGCGGATGATCGACAGGAAGTACTTCAACGGCACCAGGTAGCACACCGGCTGGATCCACGGGGGCATGGACTCGATGGGGAACACGAAGCCGGAGAAGTAGATCATGGGCATCATGAAGAAGAACATCGCGGTCATCATCGCCTGCTGCTGCGTGTGGGTGATGGTGGACACCAGCAGGCCCAGGCCCAGGGTGTTGAGCAGGAACGGCAGCACCAGCAGGTACAGCACGGCCATGCTGCCGCGGAACGGCACCTCGAACCACAGCACGGCCACGGCCACGATCACCGTGGTCTGCACGAAGCCGATGATCACGAACGGCATCAGCTTGCCCAGGATCATGTGCACCGGCCGCAGCGGGGTGACGATCAGCTGCTCCATGGTGCCGGCCTCCTTCTCCCGCACCAGGGCCATCGAGGTCAGCATCAGCGTCATGATCACGAGGATCATGCCCAGCACGGCCGGGACCATGAAGTTACGGCTCTTGAGCTCGGGGTTGTACCAGACCCGCGGCTCCACGGACGGCATCTCCGGCAGCTGGAAACCCATCGCCTCCATGCGGTCCTGCAACAGCTCCTTGCCGTAGAGGCTGGTCACGAGGGTCGAGGCGTTGAGGCCCTGGGACGCGGTCATGCTGTCCGCGCCGTCGACCAGCACCTGCACCTGCGCGCTGCGGCCGGCCAGCACGTCGCTGCCCATGCCCGGCGGCACGATCAGCGCCACCCCGACCTTGCCCGAGGTGAACAGCGCGTCCACCTCGTCCGGCTGTGCGACGTAGCTGATCGGATCGAAGTTGCCCGACGCCTCCAGCCGCCGCACCAGCTCGCGGCTGGTCCCGGAACGGTCCTGGTCACACACCACCAGCGGGATCTCGACCACGTCCAGGGACGCGGCGTAGCCGAAGATCAGCAACTGGATCGCTGGCGCCACGAAGATGATCGGGAGCATCCGGCGATCGCGCCTCAGCTGGAGGAACTCCTTGCGGATGAGGTGCTTCAGCATGGCCACCTCACAACCGGATCCTCGAGGCGCGGACCGACGCCAGCGCGAGGATCACGACCGAGAACACCGACAGGGACAGCAGGGGCTGCCACACGTCGGTCAGTTCGGCCCCGCGCAGGATCACGCCCCGCACCAGGGCCACGAAGTAGCGCGCCGGCACCGCGTAGCTGATCACCTGGATCACGACCGGCGCGCTGGCCAGCGGGAAGACGAACCCCGACAGCAGGAAGGTGGGCAGCATCGTGGTGATCACAGCCGCGAAGAACGCCACCTGCTGGCTGTCGGTGACCGACGAGATCAGCAGCCCCTGGCCCAGCGCGGCCAGGCAGAAGATCAGCGACAGCAGCGCCAGCAGCCACAGGGAGCCGCGCACCTCCACGCCGAACAGGACCCAGCCCACGGCCACCAGCAGGGCTGCGGCGATCATCGACACCAGCAGGTACGGCGCGGTCTTGCCCAGGATCAGCTCGGGCGCACGCACCGGCGACACCAGCACCTGCTCGATGGTGTTGCGCTCCCGCTCCCGCACCACGGCCAGGGCCGTGGAGATGGTGGCCGAGATCATCAGCACGAACACCATCAGCCCGGGCACGAGGAACATGGACGAACGGAGCTCGGGGTTGTACCAGATGCGCGGCGCAGCCACGATCGGCGGGTCGGGCACCTCGAACCCTGCCCGCTCCACCTGCTCGGTGACCACGTCGAGCGAGAACGTGGTGAAGTGGGCGTTGAGGTAGCCCAGCGAGGTGGCCGCCTTCTGGGAGTTGGAGCCGTCGAACAGCGCCTGCACGGTCGCGCCCTCGTTGGCCACCACCGCACGACCGAAGCCGGGCGGGATCACCAGCACCACATCGGCCAGGCCGCCGTCGAGCATGCGCGCAACGTCGTCGTGGTCGTGCAGCATCTCCACCAGCGCGAACGACTCGGCCCCCAGCAGCGCCCGCACCACCTCGCGGCTCTCGGGCGAGCGGTCCTCGTCCAGCACGGCCAGGGGCACGTTCTTGACGTCGAAGCTCAGCGCGTAGCCGAACACCAGCAGCAGGATCGCCGGCAGGAACACCAGGATGAACACGGTCCGCCAGTCCCGCACCAGCTGGCGGAATTCCTTGCGCGCGATGGCGAACAGGCGGACCGGGTTCACGACGATGCCCTCCTCAGAGCCCCTGAGTCCGGCCCCGGACCGAGCATGGGCGTCGAGGCGGGCTCAGATGCAAGGTGGTACGACGAGGCGATGGTCCCCCATCGTCGAGGAGAAACGCCGCAGCAGATGGGCTCGGATCGGCGTTCAGGCGATGGGAGTGGGTCGGATTCATGGGCTCTTACTCCACGTCCAGGCCGACGGCCTTGCGCAGGGTGGCCTCGGCGATGCGGTAGCTGGTCTCGGCGTCCAGGGCGTCCAGCCGCGCCTTGGACAGCGCGGTCTGGGCCTCGAGCACGTCCACGTTGCGCGCCATGCCCTCGCCGAAGTTGAGCTGCACCAGCCGCAGGCTCTCCTCGGCCAGGGCCACGGCCTCGCCCGCCACGTCCTTCTGCTCCCGCGCCTCGCGCAGCCCGGCCAGGGCCTGCTCGATCTGCAGGTCCACGCCGTCGCGTAGCTGGCTGCGCAGCGCGTCGATCTGGCGCATGCCGGCCCGCGCCTGGCGGTTGCGGTGCAGGGCCGCGCCCCGGTCCCACAGCTTCCACTGCAGGCCCAGCTGGATGTCGCCCGAGCCGTACCAGTTGGGCTCGTTGGCCCGGTCCGGGTTCTTGAGGTAGACGTTGCCCCGCAGCGCGATCGCGGGCAGCCACGACGACCAGGCCGCGCCCGCGGCGTGGCGGGTGGCGTCGTGCTTGTGGCCCAGCATGCGCATCTCCGGCCGCGACTCCAGCGCGACCAAGGTCAGCTCATCGCGTTCGTCGGGCAGGTCCAGGGGCAGCTCGCCGGACGACAGGTCCAGGTCCACGGTCTCGCCGTCGGGCACGTGCATCACCATGCGGAAGGCGTTCTCGGCCAGCTCCGCGCCCTGGCGCGCCTGCAGAGCGGTCAGCTTCAGCGACGCCAGCTGCACCCGCGCGGCCATCAGGTCGGCCTGGGAGGCCAGCCCCACCTCCACGAATTTCTCCAGCAGCCCCACGTGGGTCTCGGCCGTCTCGATGGCCTCGTCCGTGACCTGCCTGGCCTGCCGGGCCAGGGCCAGCGTCCAGAACAGCTGCTCTGCCTGGAACACCACCTCCTGGCGCGCGACCCGCTCCTGCTCCCGGGCCGAGCGCAGGTCGGCCATGGCCATGGCGCGCTGGCGGTGAAGCCCGGTGCCGGCGAACAGGATCTGCTCGGCCTGCAGCTGGAACTGGAACATGTCCAGCCGGCCCATCTCCAGCCGCAGCTCGGTCGGCTCGAGCACCATGTCCGGGTAGAACGTCTCCATCATCTCCAGCAGCTCGGGCGGCAGCATCTCCTCGATGTCGAACGTGGTCTCCACGTACGGCACCGAGTCCAGGTGGGCCCACCCGCCGCTGAGCGTGACCCCCGGGAAGAACATCGCCAGGGTCTCGTCCGCCGCGGCCTCGGCCCGGTCCGAGGCGGCCTCGGCCGCGGCCACCGCGTCGCTGAGGGTGACCGCGTCACCCACGGCCTGGCGCAGGGTGTAGGTGCGGGCCGACGCCGGCCCGGCCAGCATCATCGCGGCCACACACCATCCGATCAGTCGAGTCGTTCGCATCAGGCAACCTCCTTGCCCAGCAGGTGCAGGAACACGTCTTCCAGCGACGGCACCACCGAGGCGACGTGCTCCACACGCACGCCCGCTCCGGTCAGTACCTCGCGAATCTTCTGCTCGCCCCCGGTCCGATCCGGGGTGCTGGCGTGCACCGCGGTACCGAAGATCGACACCCCGTGCACGAACGGCTGGCCGCGCAGCAGCTCCAGCGCCACCGACGCCGGATCGCAGACCACCTCCAGGTGCAGCAGGTCGCCCAGCTGCGCCTTGAGCTGGGCCGGACTGCCCTCGGCCACCACCCGGCCCTCGTCCATCAACGCGATGCGGTGACAGTGCTCGGCCTCGTCCATGAAGTGGGTGGTGACGAACACGGTCCGCCCCTCGGCCGAAAGCGCGTAGATCAGATCCCAGAACCGGCGCCGCGCCACCGGATCCACCCCGCCGGTGGGCTCGTCGAGGAACACCACCGGCGGCTCGTGCAGCAGCGCGCAGGCCAGGGCCAGCCGCTGGCGGTAGCCGCCGGACAGCTCCGCGGCCAGCACGGCCTGGCTGTCCCGTAGCTCGGCCATCTCCAGCGCCCACTCGACGCGCTCGCCGAGCTGCCTGCGCCCCAGGCCGTAGACCCCGCCGAAGAACCGCAGGTTCTCCAGCACGGTCAGGTCCAGGTACAACGAGAACTTCTGCGACATGTAGCCGATCTGGCGCTTGACCCGCTCCGGGCAGCGGCCCACGTCGTGCCCCGCCACCTCGGCCCGGCCCGCGCTGGGCGCCAGCAATCCGCACAGCATGCGGATCGTGGTGGACTTGCCCGCGCCGTTGGAGCCGAGGAACCCGTAGATCTCGCCCGCCTCCACGGCCAGTGACACGTCGTCCACGGCCACGAAGCTGCCGAACCGGCGCGTCAGGTTCCACGCGGCCACGGTAACGTCGCTCACGACGCCTCCTCCACCAGGTGGATGAAGACGTCCTCGAGCCCGGCCGTGACCTGGCGCGCGGCGCGTACGTGCACGCCCCCGGCCTGCAACGCCCCCACCAGTGGCGGGCTGGCCGCGTCCGCGGTCACGCCCGGGGCCAGCAGCACGTGCAGCCGATCGCCGAACGAGTGCACCCCCTCCACGCCCTGGGCCCCCTCCAGCAGCGCGGCCGCCTGCCGCACCGGGGAGCACACCACCTCCAGCACGGCCAGTGGCGACGAACGCCGTAGCGCGCCCGGCTCGCCGCAGTCCAGCACCCGGCCCCGGTCCACCAGCGCCACCCGGGAGCACCGCTCGGCCTCGTCGAGGTACGGCGTACTCATCACGATGGTCAGCCCGTCGGCCAGCAGCTGCGACAGGATCGACCAGAAGTCTCGCCGCGTGATCGGATCCACCCCGGTGGTCGGTTCGTCCAGCAGCAGCAGCTCGGGCTCGTGCACCAGCGTGCAGATCAGCGACAGCTTCTGGCGCATGCCCCCGGACAGCCGATCGGCCAGCCGCTTGCGGAACGGGGTCAGCCGGGTGAAATCCAGCAGCCGCTCCTTGCGCTGCCGGCCCAACTTGCCGCGCACTCCGTGGATGTCGGCGAAGAAGTCGAGGTTCTCCTGGATCGTCAGGTCGCCGTAGAGGCTGAACCGCTGGGACACGTAGCCGATGCGCGGCTTGATCCGCTCGATGCTCGCGGGGATCCGCTCGCCGAAGACGTCTATCGCGCCGTCCGTGGGCTCCAGCAGCCCGCACAGCAGCCGGATCAGGGTGGTCTTGCCCGCACCGTCCGGCCCCACCAGGCCGAAGCTCTCCCCGGACCGGATCTGCAACGAGATCCCGTCCAGGGCCGGCTCCAGATCCTCGCGGTAGCGATGGACCAGGTCGCGAATGACCACCGCGTCGCTCATCAGTCGGCCTCCGCCACGGGCGCGGCGCCGGCCGAACCGATCTCCGCGTCCGCGGGCAGGCCCGGCTTGAGGTAGCCGTCCGGGTTGGGCAGCTCCACCTCCACGCCGAACACCAGCTTCACCCGCTCGTCCTTGGTCTGCACGTTCTTGGGCGTGAACTCGGCCTCGTCACGGATCCGCGACACCCGGCCGGTGAACGTCCGGTCCGCGTGCGAGTCGATGGACACCAATACCGGATCGCCCAGCCGCACCCGGCCCACGTCTGCCTCGGGCACGAACACCGTCAGCCGCACGGTCTGCAGGTCCTGCAACACGAACAGCGCCGCGCCCGGCCCTGCGATCTCCCCCGGCTCGACCAGCCGATGCACCACGGTGCCGGACAGGGGCGCCACCACGTCGCAGTCGGCCAGCTTCTTCTCGGCCAGCGCAACCATCGCCCGCGCCTGCTCCACCCCGGCCTCGGCCATGGCGATCTCCTCGGGGCGCGCCCCGCGGATCGCCTTGTTGTACTGCTGCTGGGCCGCCCGCTTCTGCGATCCGGCCACGTCGTGGCGGATGCGCGCGTCGTCGGCCTGCTTGTCGGTCACGCCGCCGCCGCCCTCCAGCCCCTCGACCCGCTGCAGGTCCGTGGCCGCGGCCTGCTCGCCGGCCTCGGCCTGGCGCAGCAGCTCCCGCGCAGCCGCGATGTCCTCGGACCGCGCGCCCGCCTCGGCCAGCTGCAGCTGCGCCTCGGCCATGGCCAGCGCGGCCCGGGCCTGGTCGGCCTGCAGGTCGATGTCGGCCGGGTCGAAGCGCAGCAGTACCTGCCCGGCCTCCACCTTCTCGCCCTCGCGGGCCAGCACCTCGGCCACCTGGCCGCCCACCAGCGAGGCCACGCGCACGTCGTCCGCCTCGATGGTGCCGCTCACCGCGACCCGGTCGCCCGAGGTCGTGTGGCAGGCCACCAGCCCGAACGCCATCGCCAGTCCCGTCACTGCAATCGACCACCTCATGACAGGTCCTCCAGCCGCGCGCGTCCCTGCTCGGTCAACGCGCCGCGCATCGTCATCGTGATGAACGTCTCCATCACCTCGGGGATCGGCACCCCCATCTCCAGGAAGGTCGCCGGGTTGGCCACCTCCTGCACCACGGCCATGATGATCCGCACCATCACCGTGGGATTGATCTCCGGCCGGATCAGGCCGCGCTCGCGATCCCGCTCGATGTGGCCCAGGTAGCGCGCCAGCACCGCCATCCGGCGCTCGTTGATCCGCTCCCAGAGGTGGGGGTAGTGCCGCTGCATGTCCGCCATCATCACCGGCGAGATGCGCGACAGCCGCTCGCGGATGAAGGGCAGCAGCCGGCTCGTCACGGTCACCACGTCGTCGTCGTCGTCGAACAGCGCCTCGACGCGGCTGAAGGTGCGGTCCAGGAACCGCATCATGAACGCCTCCACCAGCGCGTCCTTGCCCGGCACGTGCACGTAGATCGTCTTCTTGGACATGCCCAGCGCGTGCGCGATGTCGTCCATGGTCACGCGCTTGAAGCCGAACTGGTGGAACAGCTCCCCGGCCCTGTCCAGGATCCGGTCCCGGTTCGTGTTGCCTCCGTCGCTCATCCCCGGCCTCCGATACGCTGGAAACTAAAAATACCTCTTTGCGTTTCCATTGTTACCGGGGGTTTCCGCGGTGTCAAACGTTTCTGTGACGCCGCTGCGGATGCGCTGCGGCTGGGAGAGCCGGGGGGTCGGCGGGGGTCAGCCCTCTTCGGAGTCGGAGGGCGGGCCGTCGAGGTGCTGCTCGGCCTTCACGTAGCGCTCGTGGGCCCGGTCCGGCACCAGCACGGAGTAGGAGTTGGAGCGGCCGAGCCCGTCCTCGCGGGTCTCCACGGTGACCGACTTCTCCTCGGACAGCGCGCCGAGGATCCCCTTGCGGTGCTCGTTGTTCATGCCCGCGAACTCGGGGTTCATCCACTCCTTGAAGAACGGCACCAGCCAGATGCCGCGACCCCGATACTTGCGATCCGCCTGCACCACGAGCCGCATGGTGCGGTCGAGGTCCTCCTCGTCCGGCTCGTAGGGCGGCTCGTCCGGCTCGGCCAGGGCCTCCTCGATGGTGCGCGGCGCGGTCATCGTCTGGGTGACGGACATGCGCGGCGGATCCTCGAGGAAGCGGCCCAGGTCGATGAAGTTGCGGCGGCCCGCCACCTCCAGCAGGTCGGCGCTGGTGGACTGGCGGAAGGCGGCCACCCGGACCTGCTTGCCCGCCTCCACGACCCTGCGCACGATCGGGATGAAGTCCCGGTCCCCGGCCACGAGGATGAACCGCTCCACGTCACCGCGGTCGAGCATCACCTGCAGGCAGTCGAGGCTCATCTCCAGATCGGCGCTGTTCTTGCCGGCCTGGCCCAGCACGTACACCGGCAGGAAGGACATGATCGACAGGTTGCCCTGCACGCCCTCGAGGCCCTCGGCCTCCCAGTCGGCGTAGGCCCGCCGGATCAGGATCCTCTTTCCCTCCTTGAGCAGGCGCTGGCCAAGCTTGTTGAGCATCTCCATGGCCGTGTCGGTCTTGGAGTGGGGTTCGGGCACGCCGAGGCGCAGGTTCTCGAAGTCGACGAAGATGGCGGTGGTGATCGATTTGTAATGATTCATAATGTCTCCCGCTCCTCTCGGAGCCTATCGCACAGCCGGGCCGGATGCACCCGGCAATGACGGCTTCGAGCAGGGTATCACGTCCGGAGGATCGGGCTTGCGGATCCGCATCACCCTCGACGCCGAACCGATCGTGGTGACGGCTCCGATCACGGTGGCGGAGCTGCTCGCACAGCTGGACCTGGATCCGCACATCCTGTCGGTGGTGTGCAACGGCGAGGTGGTCCGGAGGGGAGAGTACGGGGGACGGGAGTTGCGGGACGGGGACGAGTTGGTGGCGGTGGTGCAGATCGGGGGAGGATGACTGGCTACGTTGCCTCGAGGTGTCGAGCCAGCTGCTCCGTGCCGTAGGCCGGCAACCACACCGACTTCTTTCCATCGGCGTAGTCCACGGAGCCGGCGGGCGCGAGCGAGACGAGGACGGCGGTGTGCACAGGGTGGTCGTCCAGGTAGGCCCGCAGCCCCCGCAGTTGACGCCTGTCCGGCCTGAGCCCGGCCTTGCACTCCAGCGGCACAATCCCGGACGGAGCCAGCCGCACGACGAAGTCGATCTCCTGGCCCGCCGACGAGCGCTTCCAGCCGACGAGCCCATGGTCGTGACGCACCAGGTCGACGGCCACCTGGTTCTCGATCACGCCGCCGAGCAGGGAGCGGAGGTCCGACCTCCCCTCGGACAGGTCGATCCGCGGGACCGCGGTCTCGCGCAGGTGGCGCAGCAGACCGGTGTCGAACAGGTAGCGCTTGGGGAGGTACCGGTGGCTCCCGGACGATGACGGCCCCATCTGATCCGAGCGCAGCACCATGTGCCAGGACTCGAGCCGGCCCAGGACCTGGTTGATGCGTTCGTTGGTGCGGGTCGACGGCGCGGGGAGGACGGTCGTGTTCTTGAAGGGTGAGCCCACGAAGTTGGCCACGGCCCTCAACGACGCCTGGACGAGGGGCAGGTCGTCTTCGCCCAGGATCCGGATGAAGTCCTGCTCGTAGTCCGCGGCGATGCGAGCCAGGTGGACTCCGTGATCCTCGCCTGCGGCGGCGGCCGCGACGACGTCGGGGAGCCCACCGATGTGGAGATAGCGGTCGTACCAGTCGAGGAGGCGCTGGTGACGCGCTGCGGACAGGTCACGGAGATCGCCACGGCAGACCACGTCGGCGAGCTGGGTGCGTTCGAACGTGAGGAGGAATTCGGAGAAGGAGAACGGGCGCACCACCATGCGCCGCACGCGACCCACGGGGTAGCGCGTCGTCCCGCGGAACAGCCGCGTCATCGTGGAACCCGAGAGGATCACGGTGGCGCGGCTCCACTCCTCCTTCATGGACCGTACGAACCGGCCCAGCTGCAGGCTCTCCTGGGCCTCGTCGATGAACAGCAGCCCGCCGTCGTCACCGTCGAACTCGTACTCGTCCCTGAGGAGTTCGTCGAACTCGGAGAATTCCTGGCAGGCGTCGATCCGCGACCGGACCAGGGCGTCCCTCTCCAGGTCGAAGCACAGGGCCTCGGGCCGGTCGGCCAGCGCGTGATGGACCAGGCGCGTCTTGCCGACCTGGCGCGCTCCCTCGACCAGGAGGACCGCCTTGTTCGGGCGGTCCTCGTCGATGAACTGGCGGATGTCCCTGTCTCGTAGTCGGTTTGTGTACAAGATTTGCCTATTCTCGATGATATCCGGGTACAGAATAGCGCTATATCCACCAACCAGCAAGAAGGGCATTGCGGGGCGAGCTGCCGCGGCGGCGCAGGTTGGGAGGTGATCCCGTCAGTACTGAGCGCAGCCCCTCTCCCGTACCGTCACCCGAGCCACAGACCTGCAACCCGTTCTCCTGGATGGCCCCGTTTCCCATGTCGGGGAATGCGCAGCGTGGTGCCTCACCCTCGGACTCGTGGCCGACTTCCGGCTGTATCTCGGGGGGTGGCGCCTCCACCCTTTGGCTTTTCCCCCGCAGTGATTACACTCCCCCCGCGTGCGTACCATCGAAACCACCCTGATGCTGCTCGTGGAGTTGGCCTACGCCGGTGCGGCCGTGGTCTACCTGCGCTACTTCATGACCCGCGGCAGTGCCCTGCGCTGGCTGTGTCGGCCAGTCCTGCTGATCACCGTGGCCCTGCACGCCGGCTGGCTGACCCTGATCGGTGTGCGCCAGGGCGGGCTGCCCCTCGTCGGCCCCGGCCAGGCGATGTCCGTGATGGTGCTGTCCACGGTGCTGATCTACCTGATCGTGGAGTGGCGATCCCACCGCCGCATCCTCGGCGTGTTCGTGCTGACCCTGGCCGCGGCCTTCCAGCTGATCGCGTCGGTGCTCGTGCCCGACGCGGTCGCCATCCCACCGCTGCTGCGCTCCGCCCGCCTCCCGCTGCACGCGCTACCCGCCGTGCTCGGCTACGCCGGCCTCTCCCTCGGCGCGGTGTTCGCCCTGCTGCTGCTGCTGCTCCGCAGCCGGATCAAGAACCGCCGCATCGGCCTGCTGTACCGCCGCCTCCCGCCCCTGCGCGCCCTGGACACGATGAGCTTCCACGCCACGGCCATGGGCTTCGCCCTGCTCACCCTGGGCATCGTCACCGGCTACGTGTGGGCCGCCCAGGCGTGGGACTCGCTGATGCCCACCGATCCCAAGGTGCTGGGCATGACCGTGGTGTGGCTGTTCTACGCGGTGTACGTCTTCAGCCCCAAGCTGCCGGGCTTCCACCGCAGCATCCGCGCCTGGTGGGCCCTGCTCGCCTTTGCCGCGCTCACCTTCAACTTCGCGGTGCTCGGCCTGCTGGTCGAGACCCGCCACAGCTGGTAGGCCAGTCCACCATGGACCTGCTGATGATCGGCCTGAGCCACCAGACGGCGCCCGTGGCGTTCCGCGAGCAGGTGGCCCTGGACGAGGCCGGCGTGGTGCGCACGCTCAACACCCTGCGCGAGACCCCGCACGTGGGCGAGGCGCTGGTGCTGTCCACGTGCAACCGCACCGAGGTCTACGCCGCGGTCGATCCAACCCCCGGCGACGACGACACCCTGTTCGACGTGCTGGCCGACCAGTCGGGCGTGCCCCGCGACGAGCTGCGCGCCCACACCTACAACCGCCGCCACCTCGAGGTGGCCGAGCACCTGTTCATGGTCGCCGGCGGCCTGGACTCGATGGTGGTGGGCGAGAACCAGATCCAGGCCCAGGTCCGCGAGGCCTACACCCGCGCGGTGGCCTGCCGGACCAACGGCCCGTTGATCAACAAGCTGCTGCACTGGTCGCTGCGCGTCGGCAAGCAGGTGCGCACCCGCACCGGCATCGGCCAGGGCCGACTGTCCGTGGCGTCCGTGGCCTGCGACCTGGCCGAGAAGATCTTCGCCGACCTGGCCGACCGCTCGGTGCTGCTGGTGGGCGCGGGCGACACCGGCGAGCTGGTGGTGACCCACCTGCGAGACCGCGGGGTGCAGAACCTGGCCATCACCAACCGCACGGCCGCCCGCGCCGAGGAGCTGGTGGGCCGGCTGGGGGGTCGCGCCGTTCCCTACGAGCGGCTGTGGGAGGCCCTGGCCGGCACCGACGTGCTGATCACCTCCACGTCGGCGACCGAGCCGATCTTCACACCCGACAACATCTCGGCCGCGGTCGGCCGCCGCGCCGCGCCCCTTTTCGTGATCGACATCGCCGTGCCGCGGGACGTCGCTCCGGGCGTGGACGGGCTGCGCAACGTGTTCCTCTACGACATCGACGCGCTGCAGGAGGTGGTGCACGCCAGCATCGACCGCCGCCGCGGCGAGGTGCATCGGGCCCGGGCGATGGTCGCCAGCGAGGTCGCCAAGTTCGACGGATGGCACCGCCAGCAGCAGGTCACGCCGACGATCGTGCAGATGCGCGAACAGTTCGAGCGCATCCGCACCGATGAGATGGACAAGCTGCGCGGCAACCTCTCGGAGGAGGACTTCGAGAAGGTGCAGCGCGCGACCCACGCCCTGGTCAACAAGCTGCTGCACCACCCCACGGTCCAGATGAAGCAGGCCGCGCGACGCAAGGACAGCGGCACGCTGATCACCGCGTTCCGGCAGCTGCTGGGACTCGACGAGGAGCCCTCCCGATGACCGACTCCGTCCGCCTGGGAACCCGCGGAAGCCCCCTGGCCATGGCCCAGGCCACGTGGGTGGCGGGCGCGCTGCGCGACTGCCACCCCGACCTCGACGTGCAGATCCAGGTGATCCGGACCCGGGGGGACAAGGTCCAGGACCGACCCCTGCACCAGGTTGGCGGCACCGGCCTGTTCACCCGCGAGATCGAGCGCGCCCTGCTCGACGGTGAGGTGGACGTGGCGGTGCACTCGCTCAAGGACCTGCCCGCGCAGATGCGGCCCGGCCTGGCCCTTGGCGCGGTGCCCGAGCGGGAGGACGCCCGTGACGTGCTGATCTGCCCCAGCGGCCATGACCTGGACGAGCTGCCCCACGGCGCGTGCGTGGCCACCGGTGCGCTGCGGCGGCGGGTGCAGCTGCTCGATCGACGCCCCGACCTGGAGCTCGTGGGCATGCGCGGCAACCTCGACACCCGGCTGCGCAAGGTGCACGAGCAGCCCGAGCTGGACGCCACGCTGGTCGGCGCGGCAGGCCTCGCCCGCATGGGCTGGCTGGACCGTGCCACGGTGTTCCTCGACCCCGACCGCTTCATCCCGGCCGGGGGCCAGGGCGCCCTCGGCATCCAGATCCGGGAGGGCGACGAGCGCATGGAGCGCATCGTCGCCTCGCTGAACCACGGCCCAACCGAGCGCCGCACGGCCGCAGAGCGGGCATTCCTCGCCAGGCTCGAGGCAGGCTGCCAGGTGCCGGTGGCCGTGCACGGCCACCTCGACGGCGACGACCTCGTGGTCGACGGCCTGATCGGCGCGCTGGACGCCGATCCCGTGCTGCGCGGCCAGGTTCGCGGAGCCCCGGCCGACGCCGAGGCCCTGGGCGAGGCGCTCGCCGAACGGCTCCTCGGCGCGGGCGGCGATCAGGTGCTCGCAGAACTTCGCTTGGACGATTGACCCTTCAGGAGACGACCATGCTGACTCACCGAATGCGCCGCCTGCGCGGCAGCGAGGCCATGCGCCGGATGGTGCGGGAGACGCGCCTCACCGTCGACAATCTGGTGCTGCCCTTCTTCCTCGTCCCGGGCTCCGGGATCCGCGAGGAGATCGGCTCCATGCCCGGCAACCACCACCTGTCGGTGGACCGGCTGGTGGAGGAGGCGCGTAGCGCCGTCGACCTCGGGATCCCGGCCGTACTGCTGTTCGGTCTGCCCGAGCACAAGGACGAGCTCGGCTCGCAGGCGTGGTCCCCGGACGCGCCGGTACAGCTCGGCACGGCCGCGCTCAAGGAGGCGTTCCCCGAGCTGATGGTGATCACCGACGTGTGCCTCTGCCAGTACACCAGCCACGGCCACTGCGGCGTACTCGATGGCCACGAGGTGCTCAACGACCCCACCCTGGAGCTGCTGGCCCGCACCGCGATCTCACAGGCCAGGGCAGGTGCAGACGTGGTCGCGCCGTCGGACATGATGGACGGCCGCGTGGCCGCCATCCGCGCCGGGCTGGACGACGCCGATCTGACCGGCACCGCCATCCTGTCCTACGCGGCCAAGTTCGCGTCGGCCTTCTACGGTCCGTTCCGCGACGCCGCGGACAGCGCGCCCGCGTTCGGTGATCGCCGCGCCTACCAGATGGACCCGCCCAACGCGGACGAGGCGATGAACGAGATCGCACTCGATGTCGAGGAGGGCGCGGACATGATCATGGTCAAGCCGGCGCTGCCCTACCTGGACATCATCCGCGCGGCCAACGACCGCTTCGACGTGCCCATCGCCGCCTACAACGTCAGCGGCGAGTTCGCCATGGTGCACGCCGCGGGCGAACGCGGCTGGATCGACCGCGACCGCGTGATGATGGAGGTGCTGCTCGGCATCCGTCGCGCTGGCGCCCGCATCATCATCACCTACCACGCCCGCGACGCGGCCAAGCTGCTCTGAACGGAGACCCAACCATGAACCGCACACGCTCGGAATCCCTCGCCACCCGCGCCCGCCAGGTCATGGTGGGTGGCGTCAACTCCCCGGTCCGTGCATTCAAGGCCGTGGGCGGCGAGCCGCTGTTCTTCGACCGCGGCGCCGGCCCGCGCATGTGGGACGCCGACGGCAACGAGTACATCGATTACGTGGGCTCGTGGGGCCCGCTGATCCTGGGCCACGCCCACCCGGCCGTGGTCGAGGCCGTTCAGGACGCCGCCACCCGCGGGTTCTCCTTCGGCGCCTGCGCCGAGCCCGAGGTCGATCTCGCCGAGAAGGTCGCCGACATCGTGCCCTCCATGGAGCGGGTGCGCATGGTCAACTCCGGCACCGAGGCCACCATGAGCGCCCTGCGCGCGGCCCGGGGCTTCACCGGCCGCTCCCGGATCGTCAAGTTCGAGGGGTGCTACCACGGCCACGGCGACGGCCTGCTGGTCAAGGCCGGCTCGGGCGCGCTGACCTTCGGCGTACCCGACAGCGCGGGCGTGCCTGCGGACGTGGCCCGCGCCACCCTGACCGCCACCTTCAACGACCTCGACTCGGTGAAGCAGGCCGTGGCCGGGGGCGACGTGGCCGCGATCATCCTCGAGCCGGTGGCCGGCAACATGGGCGTGGTGCCGCCCGCGCCCGGCTTCCTCGAGGGGCTCAGGGAGCTGTGCGACGACGAGGGCGTCGTGCTGATCTTCGACGAGGTGATGACCGGATTCCGCGTGGCCCGCGGCGGGGCGCAGGCCCGCTTCGGGATCCGACCGGACCTGACCTGCCTGGGCAAGGTGATCGGCGGCGGCTTCCCCGTGGGCTGCTACGGCGGCCGCGCCGAGATCATGGACCGGGTGTCCCCGGTCGGGCCCGTCTACCAGGCCGGCACCCTGTCGGGCAACCCCGTGGCCATGGCCGCCGGCCTGGCCACCCTGGGTCAGCTCGACGAGGCACTGTACGAGGTCCTCGACGCCCGCTCGGCCGCCCTGGAGGCGGGCCTGCGCGGCGCGGCCGAGGCCGCCGGCATCCCGGCCACCACCAACCGCGCCGGGTCCATGCTCACCCTGTTCTTCACCGACGCGCAGGTCGCGGACTACGCCGGCGCCACGTCATGCGACACGGACCGCTTCGCCGCCTGGTGGCGCGGCATGGCCGACCGCGGGGTGTTCCTGCCGCCGTCACAGTTCGAAGCCCTGTTCGTCAGCGCCGCCCACGGCGACGGCGAGATCGCCGAGACGATCAGCGCCGCGATCGAGGTCATGAAGACCCTGTAGACCCGTAGGTCGGATCAAGGAGCGAAGCGACGGACCCGACACCTCCCTGCCGCGTGCACGCGTGTCACGCGTGCGCCTCGGCCTGCTTGGTCTCCTCGGCGGCGATCTGCGCGCGGACCTCGTCCATGTCGAGTTCCTGGACCTTTTCGATCAGCTCGGTCAGGCCGGTGGCGGGCAGGGCGCCGGCCTGCAGGAAGACCAGGACCTGTTCGCGGAAGATGGCCAGGGTGGGGATGGAGCGCACGCCGAACTGGGCGGCCGCCTCGGGCTGCTCCTCGGTGTTGCACTTGGCGAACGCCAGGTCGGGGTTCTCCTCGGCCGCCTTCTCGAAGATCGGGCCGAACTGCTTGCACGGCCCGCACCAGGACGCCCAGAAGTCGATCAGGACGATGTCGTTGTTCTCGATGGTGCTCTGCAGGTTGTCGGTCTTCAGTTCCAGGGTGCTCATGGCGCCCTCCTCGGTCGGCGTCCCCGTGGGGTCGGTTGCGGGCGGTTCGTCCGCCCTCGCCAGCATAGAGCCAGCACCGATCCCGATCGTTTCAAGTTTCCTGGCGCCCGGCCGATACAGCGAACATGGCTCACCCTGTCGCGCCCTTGCTTCCTGATCGCTTACAATGGTCCGTATTGGAGCAATCACGGCCACACTCCGACGACCATCCACCCATGACTCGCTACCAAGATCCCAAGACCACGCTACCGCCACCCCTGCGAGAGCCGTCGCACGTGGAGATCGTGCGCTGCTCGCTGAAGGTCACCCAGGGTCCGGACGGCGGCAAGTTCCTCGATCCGCTCACCGAGCACACCATCATCGGCCGCGATCCCTGGTGCGACCTGGCGATGCTCGATCCCCGCTGCAGCCGCCAGCACTGCGAGGTGGTGGCCGACGCCGAGGGGGTTCGCGTCCGCGACCTGGGCTCGTCGAACGGCGTGTGGATCAACGGGCTGCGTGTGATCGAGGCCTACCTGTCGCCCAACGACGTGTTCGAGATCGGTGACTCCGCGATCCGGCTCAACGCCGAGCGAGGGTTGCGGCGAATCGAGCGCCCGGTGCTCGATCCCACGGGCACGCTGATCGGCCAGGGCGCCAAGATGCAGCGCCTGTTCGGCCTGATGGTCAAGGCCGCGCCCCACGACTTCCCCGTGATCCTCTACGGCGAACCGGGCAGCGGCCGCACCACGGTCGCGCGAGCCATCTTCGAGATGAGTCGACGGGCGCTCGGGCCCTTCATCGTCGTGGACTGCGGCGCCACGGACTGGCAGTCGCTGGAGCGGAGCCTGTTCGGCGTGACGGCCGGCGCGACCACGGACGAGCTCGAGCGCAGACCGGGCGCGTTCGAGCGGGCTCAGGGCGGCGGGCTGCTGTTGCAGAACATGGACGAGACCTCCATGTTCGTGCAGCACCGCATCCTCGAGGTGCTGGACCACGGCCGCGTGCGTCCGGTGGGCAGCCCCACCGGATTCGACCTGGACAGCCGGCTGTTCGTGACCGCCCGCCGCTCCCTCGGCCAGGACGTAGTCGAGGGGCGGTTCAGCTCCCACCTGTACGACCAGATCAACGAGTGCGAGCTGATGCTGGCGCCCCTGCGCGACCGGCTCGAGGACCTGCCCGCGCTGGCCACCCACTTCCTCAAGGCCCACACCGAGGGCCGCGAAGACGATCCCACCACGCCGGCCAGCTTCGCGGTGGACGCGCTGCGCAAGCTGCAGACCCACTCCTGGCCGGGCAACGTGCGCGAGCTGGGGCACGTGATCGGCCGCGCAGTCCATTGCACCGAGGGCACGCTTATCCCGGCCGAGGCGATCGTGCTGGAGAGCTGGATCCCGGAGCACGGGGTCCCGGCCGAGGAGCCCACCGAAGCGTGGTGATCGCCCGGCTGGGCGCAAGTCGGGAGCACCTCAGCCAGATCACGGGAAGACTGGCGCGACAACCTGCATGGACACCACATCGAATCCGAGCAGCCGCTTCATCTGAAGGGCAACGTCCTCCGTCACGGAAGCCCGTGGCGCCGCCCGTAGAACCTCGAGTCGAATCTCCAGGGACTCGAGCATCTCACCCCGCCGTTCCAACTCTCGGGCGCGAACGATTTCCTTGGCCAGTGCGTCCTGCACGAGTCGGGTGATCTCTCGCTTGCCATTCGAATACAGGTTGGAACGAGCATCCTCGAGAACCCGCGAATCCGTTGGGAGCTGCAGGGGGTCCTCACGCACTCCGCGCGTATCGTTCCGGTGGACTCCCGTCACCACACGATCTTCGTACGAAGCCGAGCCGGCAACAGACCGGTCGCGAAAGGCCCCTATGCGATTGTCCCGGAAAGTGAGTCTCCCCTGGATACGACCGTCCTTCTCCACGGTGTAGGTCTCCGCTTCATACCTGCTGAAATCCTCGACCGTGATCATCTGGGGAGTCGCCGCGAGCTGACGTTCAAGGTTCGCAACGTTGCCGCGCCAGGTGCCCACGGCCACCCCCAGCGCGATCAATCCCGCCCCGCGTATCCCTGCCTCGGTGGAGCTGGTCGACTGGTTCAACTCGCGCTCGGCGGCGTCGTACTCGGCTTCGACCCGCCGCAGCTCCCGACGCGCGTAGTCGAGCTGGGACACGACCTGGTCGTACCGGAGATTCCTCTCCTGGTGAGTACCACTCAGGTAGATGGATGGGATCGATGATCGACCTCGCGGTCGGCTCTCCCCCACCTCGGCACCGGAGATGCCGATCATCACGCAGTAGCGACCGTTTCCAGCGTCGACGCACTCGTCGGTATTGCTGCTGAGATGCGCGCGAACGCCGGGATAGCCAAGACCTCGCACTGCATCCCGGCCACGGGCGGCGAGTCCATCCGCAATATCCGTGTGGGCTGGCGAGCCCGACGCGGTGACCACGACGTCGCGCTTCATCACGGCATCCGCGTGGCGCTGCAAATCATCGCAATACGACCGCAGGTAGCTCCGGGTCGGGTCGGCAGCCAGCGCCTTGCGGAAGAAGATGAGGGCGACAGTGGGGGCTGTCGGCCGACCGTCCACCGAAGAGCCGAGCGACGCCATCCCCCGAACCTCGTAGATCTGTGCCAGCTGCTCACGGAACCGCCGAACGTCCGCCGGGAGGTCGGGATCGATTGTGCTCGTGTCCACGCTGCTGATGGTTCCCCAGATCGCCTCGACGCGCGTTTCCAGCGGACTGGCGAGGAGCAGGGGCTCCAGGGACATCAGGTGGGTGTTCAAGCGCAGCTCGGAAACCACTCCGACACGCGAATCGAAGTAGGCGTCTCTCAGACCAGGAAACCCGGCATCCCTGGCGACGGCCTTGCCGAATCGTTCGAACGCCACCAGTGCGTCGCGCGGTGGGCGATCAATGTCATCGAGCAGATCCATGGCCTCCTGGTACTGCTCCCGTACCGCGGTGGCATCGACACCGTATTGCCGGGCCAGTTCGACAAGCGCTGGCACGGCGTCAAAATCGTGGACTCGGAGTGCATTCTCTGCGTCTGCTATGGCGCGACTGGCGGCGAGTTCCCTTACGGTCTCGATCGCGTCGTCAAGCCGGCCGTAGTCCCATTCAAGGTCAAGCTCAGAGAGACGTGCAAGCCCCGCATCGTGGTCCCCCTCACGCGCTTCAGAAACAGCCTGCTCGATGGACTCGTCGACCTGATCCGCCATGGAATCGACGGACTCGCGCACCGACCAGACTTCTTCTGCCGAGCTGTAGTAGTCCAGCCCGATGCCCACTTCGTCGACTGCACGGTCGATGTCTCCCCTCGTCAACCAGGATTCTGCAAGCTCTGCGTGCATCAGCGCCGCTGCGAGGGAGTACTCGTCCAGCAACCGCTCCAGGCGCCTGGATTCCGGTTTGTCTCTCAACGCACGACGGATGGCCGCGACGGCGGCGTCGTAGCGCCCTTCCTCTGCTGCGTCGCGTGCGTCGCGGACGTGGTTCACCCGTGGGCTCGACGACTTCTTCGCAGCCGCAGGGTGGCCGATCGCCAGCGCCATGAACACGAACGCTACCGCCGCCACATGAGCAGCCCAAATCCATGGCGGTGCCGCGCTGAAGCGACCTGGCGGCAAGTCAATCACTGCTACCTCCTCACCGCAACGCGATCTCATGGTCCACTCCGTCGCACAGGTAGCTCTCCTTGACTCCCTCGCCGACCGACTCGAACCTGGCCTGGGAATCCACCATGCCCAGCCCGCTGACTCCGAGATAGTCTCCCTCCTTGCAGCTGATCCTCATCTCGTAGCTCTGCCCGGGCTGGACGGCCATGACATGGCTCCCAGCTGGCCAGTGAAGCGTCTCGTCGCGCCGATACACGCTCACGGTCACACCGAGTGTCTGGGAGCTGTGGTTGGTGACGTGGAGCGTTTCCCGCAACGTATCGGCTCTTCTCTCCTCCGGCGCCAGCGCCGCATCGAGAGCCTTCTCGAGTTCGTCCGCATCGTCCGCGTCGAAGTACAGACCTCCTCCAGCCGTGGCGATGTCCTCCAGCTGCTCCTGCGTCTCATCATCCACGTCGAAGCCCACGATGAAGATGTCGACATCCAGCCCCACCGACACCCACTTGCTGGCGATCTCGATGGGGTTGCCGCCACAGGTTTCCTGTCCGTCCGTCAGGACAACCAGGCGGTAGGAGGGTTCAGGCGCCGCGGGCTCACCCCCAGCCCGTCCACGCCCGTCTCGCCCACGCTCAGCCCGAACCTCCTCCAGACGATCCCATACCGTCGAACAGGCGAGATCGATGCCCTCGGCCAGGGGCGTCCCGCCAGAAGAGCGACTCGAGGATCTCCTGGCGGGGCAATCGTACTGAGGCGGTTCCGTCCCGATGACTTCCTGGAACAGGGTTCGCTGCTGATTGGGTGCCAGCGGCAGATTGAGCGCGGCGTCGCAAGATGACTGCTCCCAGGGCACGTCCACAAGACCGAGTTCGTCGTACAACGTACCGCCTGCCAGCATGTCGGTGAGCACGAGCTTGGCCATGTCGATACGGCGGAACCCCTCGATCGCCGGACGCCCCTCGAGATCACAGTTCATGGAGCCGCTCCGGTCCAGGACGAACATCACGGAGCCACCCCGCGTCCACCCCCGAGTCCCCTCGCTCACCAGGTGTTCCATGAGCGCATCGAGATCTGGAAGACTCTCGGCGAACCGATCGCCCACGTGCCAGATGGTCAGACCCACGCCGACATGAGCCTTCGACAGAGGCGTCCCCCCACCGAAACCAAGCTCACCTGTCACGCTCGAATCGACCAGGTTGACCTCGACCTGGCCGACCATCAACTGGCTGGGGTGTTCGGCCGAGACGGCGACACTCCCGCTGCTGTCGACGGACACCCCGATCAAGCCGAGCGAAGCTGCCAGCGCGGCAGAGGTCTGCTGCTCATAGCCCTCTGCTGCCGACAGCTTGAAGGTCTCGGCGACCGTCAATCCGCTGGCCGGGTCCTTTCCTGCGAAGCGGACGAATACGTAGGGATTGACCACGAATCCCAGCACGCTGGAGTGATCGAAGGACGAGAGGCCGTAGGGTGGCTGCAGCCAGGACTCGACGACCGCCTTGTACTCGTCTGTCCTGCTGATCTCCTCGAAGGTACAGGGGATCGTCACGGGGTCCCCGGCCAGTACCTTCGCTGCTGCTCCGAGGAGCCCGATGTCCTTGTCGGAGTAGCCGCGCGCCTCGAGTCGTGTCACAACCTCGGAGCCCAGCAGTCGGGTGGCCTCGGACCAGGCTCCGTCGGACCACATCCGCATCGGCGGATCGTCCAACAGCATTGGATCGTCCATGGGTTTCGCTCCGGCGGAGCCCATGACAGAGACGACGAAGGCCCACCAGACCGCGGTGATGATATTTCGCATGGAACCCCTCCCTGGCGACTCGGCGTCGATCCTACCACTACCGATACGCCGCCTCGGCCACCGCGATATGATCAATGCGGTGAACTACAGGTGCCCCTGTCCGACGTTGGTTTCCATCGCCGCAACGGTCCTCGGGCTGGCTTCGATCCACCTTTCCGTCAGTGCGGGGTCGCCAGAGCCCTTCATCACCTGGAGCGATCCCCTCATCCTGGACGGCCGCGACCTCGCGGCCCGCAACGCACCCCGTGGTCACGCGCTGGTGCTGCACGCCGGAACCCTGCACGCGGTGTGGCAGCAGGTGCACACACAGACCAACAGCGAGCTGATCTACCGCCGCTCCCACGACGGCGGCCGCACCTGGTCACCCACGCAGCGGCTGACCGAGGCGGACGGCCGCACCCTGGCGCCCGTGCTGGCCGCGGACGGAGACCACGTGCACTGCGTGTGGAAGGACACCCGCCACGACGCCGACGGCGAGCTGTTCTGGATCCACTCCGCGGACCGCGGCGCATCGTGGGGCGAGCCCCAGCAGCTCACCTTCGACCAGGTCCGCTCGTCCGCGCCCGACATCGCCGTGATCGGCGGCGACGTCCTGATCGCCTGGGAGGACTACTCCACCCGCAACGCCCGCTCCGACGTGGAGCTGCTGCGGTCCACCGACCACGGCGCGCGCTGGGAAGGTCGCCGAAGCGTGGCCCCGCCCGTGCACGGCTGCCCCATCCTCGCCCTCGGCACTGGCGGCGTGGTGCACACCTGCCTTTGCACCTGGGACCACGCGGCCGCCAGCCAGGGGCACAACTACGAGATCACCTACCGCCGATCCGACGACGGCGGCGTCACCTGGGATCACGCCGCGCGCCTCACCGACGACGGCGACGGCGACTCCCGCTTTCCGGTGATCGCGGCCAGCGGCGACGCCGTGCACATCGTGTGGTGGGACGACCGCGACGACACCCGCTACCCCCGCAACGGCTACCCGCCGATCCGTCCCGAGGACGACCGCAACTACGAGGTCTACTACAAGCGCTCCACCGACGGCGGCGACACCTGGGACCCCGACGTTCGCCTGACTCACGATCCAGCGGTGTCTGGCGAGCCCACGGTAGAGGCGGCTGGCGACCGTGTGGTGGTCGCCTGGCAGGACAACCGCCACGGCAACTACGAGATCTTCCTCGAGATCTCCGAGGACGCCGGGACCACCTGGACCGAGCCCCTGCGCGCCACCCACGACGAGGCCCTGTCCACGCTGCCATCCCTCGCCCTGGGCGACGAGGGCCAGATCTACCTGCTGTGGACCACGCACCGCGGACGGGGCAGGTCCGAGGTACGGTTCAAGAGGGGCCAGCTCTAGTCACTTCAGATCGCCTCGGCCGGCAGGGTCTCGGGAGCGGTCTCGGGTGGAGGGGTCTGGTCCTGCAGCAGCTGCAGCACGTCGGGGGGCGGCTCGAAGGTGCCGATGTCTGGCACGTCGAACAGGAATTCGGTGAGCTCCATGACGGCGACCATCGGGCCGGTGCGTTCCACGACCCGGGTCTCGGTGAGGATGCCGCCGTACTCCTTGTGCTCCTCGTACACGGCCACGACCGGCATGGGGCCCATGTCGGTCATCAGCATCTTCTCGAAGCCCTGCTGCAGCCCGGTGTCGGGGTGGAAGTAGAGGAATTTCTCCAGGCCGCCGGCGCTGACCACGCGCACCTTGATCGACGGCTCGCCTTCGAACTCGACGCGGCCCACGACCTCGCGGGTGGGGTACAGCTCGGGCATCATCGCCGGGGCGTGGAAGTGGCTGTCCACGCGCATCTGCTCCAACTCGTCGCCGGATACGAGACGCGGTCCCGTGAGGGGGTTGGTCTCCCACCCGACCGTGCCGTCGTATCCCTGCACGATGCGGCCGATGCCCGGGATCTCGATGACCGCGCTGAAGTGGTTCGGCACCTGGAACCGGAAGTCCATGGAGGCGACCATGCCCTGCGCCTCCATCGTCATCGTCCCCTTGACGCGAGCGTTGGTGTGCGAGAGGTACACCTCCCGCCCGCCGATCGCCTCGAGGTACTTCTCGAACACCTCGTCCGCGGTGGGCAGCTCGTCGGCCTTCTTGCGCTTGGCGTCGGCCACGCCGCCCACGGCCAGCGCCAGCAACGCGACCAGCGCCAGGGTCGTCCACCGTCCGTTCGTCATCCGCATCCGGTACCTTCCTTCATTCGTCCGCGGCCGCCTCCGGGGACGGCACCTGTTCTTCGATCCAGGCCACGGCCGCGTCGAGGGCGGCGTCCCGGCCCATCGTCAGGCTCGCGCGCGAGTGTGCCACCTCCACGTCGGGCACGACACCCGGACCCTCGATCCGCTTCCCTCCGGCCGTGGTCAGGTCCGCGACCACGATCTGGATCCCGTCGCCGTTGGGCAGCCGCTCGAAGATGGACGGCAGCGCCTGGCCGGCGCTGGTCTCGCCGAACACCCGCACCCGCCCCACCTCCTGCATGCCCGCGGCCATCATCTCCGAGGTGGAGCCGGTGAGCGGATCGACGATCAGCGCCACCGGGCCGTCGAACCGCTGGGAGGACGCCCGCGGCACCACGTAGAAGCTCAGCGCCATCTCCCGGGTCGTCAGCGTGCCCAGGCTCACGGACGCGTCGTCGATGAAGTGGCCGGCCATGCCGCGAGCGGCCACCGCGATGCCGCCGGGGTTGCCCCGCAGGTCGATCACGATCCCGGCGACGTCCGCGGCGATGAACTCCCGCACGGCCTCGGTGAACCGCTCGGGCGCCGGCACCATGAACGCGTTGAACCGCACGTGGCCCACCCGGCCGTCGGCCACGGTACGGTGCTGCAGATCCACGACCATGCCCGGCATGTTGCCCAGGGTGGCCAGGGTGCCCGGTTGCGGCACCCTCTCCAGGATCAGCTCGTGCTCCGCGCCCTCGAGATCGGCCAGGGTCAGCGTCACCGACGTACCGGGCTCGCCGGTGCACGAGGAGCGCACGCGGCGCCACACCCACCACGCCTGCTGGCGCGGGTCGGGCTTCCACCCGGCGATGCCCTCCACGTACTCGGCCACGTCGCGGGAGCCGACCTGCAGCACCTCCCAGCCCAGGGCGATGCCCGCGTCCTGGGCCGGGCCGGTCACGTCGGTCACCAGCACAGCGCCGTCCACCAGCCGCACGTCCAGTCCACAGGTGCCGTGATCGCCCAGATCGGCGTCCTGGCTCTCCTCGGCGGAGTTGTCGTCGTCGTCCGCGTCGTCAGGCACCTCGACGTCACCCGGAGCGGCCGAGTCGTCGTCGTCCCCCACGGGCGCGCTGTCCGCCTCCGGGTCGTCCAGCGAGGTCGCGTCGTCGTAGCGGTCCCCGGGAATCACCGCGAAGTGGGAGTCGCCGAGGGCCTCGAACAGCTGCCACAGCACGGGCCGCAGCTCCTCGGGATCGGAAGCGGCCTCGGCCGCGGGCCGCAGCTCGTCGTGCAGGCCCTGCCAGTCCAGGCCGCACATGTCCGCGTGGGGATAGGTCTCGCCCACCCGCGCCCACACGTACTCGAAGGAGGCCACCTGGGAGCCCGGGCCCTGGACCGGCGGAACCCGGTGGGCAGCGCAGCCGCACAGCACGGCCACCCCCAACACCAGCAGCCATCGTCCCGTCGCGCGCGCCTCGACCATCCGCGCATCATACTCGGCGGGTTGAAAGATCTCCCGCGGCCACCCGTAATAGGGGGGCGACACAGGAGGTCGAACCGTGACGGATCCCACCGACGACACGATCAAGGATGACGAGGCCACCCCGGAGGAGACCGAGGGCGACCCGGAGGAGGCCGGGGCTACCCCGGACAACGACGAGACCGGCGAGCTGGTCGACGAGCTGCAGCGCCTCGGCCGCGAGATCGGCCGCTCCCTCAAGCACGCCTGGGACAGCGAGGACCGCCAGCGCATCGAGGACGAGGTCGGCAAGAGCCTGGGCGCGGCCGGCCGGGAGATGGGCAAGGTCGCCAGGCAGGCCGGCGACACCGAGGCCGGCAAGCAGATCAAGGCCGGCGCCGAGACCGTGGGCCGGGACGTGCGCGACGGCCTGCTCGCCGGGCTGCGCCTGCTCAACCGCGAGCTGAGCAAGGGGCGCAGCTCCCGCGATTCCGGCGATGACGGCGACCCCGACCCCGACGACGAGGCCTGAGCCGCCCATGCAGACCCGCTTCGAATGCATGGCCTGCTTCCTGCGGCAGGCGGTCAACGCCTCACGCGTCGCCGGTGCCACGGAGGAGCAGACCGAGCTGATCCTGCGCGACGTGCTGCAGCACCTCGAGGAGTCGGACTGGCGGCTACAGCCGCCGCTACTGGCCGTGGAGCTGTTCCGCACGGTACGGCGCACCACCTGCGTCGAGGATCCCTATGCCGCGGACAAGGCCGCGGCCAACGAACTCGCCCAGGACCTGCTGGGGGAGTTGCGCCCCCGCGTGGAGGGATCGGTCGACCCGTTCGCTGCGGCCGTGCGCCTGGCCATGGCGGGCAACGTGATCGACCCGGTCGCCTTCGACCGCATCGACCTCGACCTGGTCCGCCCCGAGGTGGAGCGAGCCCTTGCCGAACCGCTGGCGGTGGACCATGTCGACGCCCTGCGCTCGGCGCTGCTGGGCACGGACGGCCCGGTGCTGTACCTGGCCGACAACGCCGGCGAGATCGTGTTCGACCGGCTGCTGATCGAGCAGCTGATCGCCCTGGGTGTGGACTCCCAGCGCATCACCTTGCTGGTCCGCGGCGCGCCCGTGATCAACGACGCGCTGGTCGCCGACGCGGTGGAGGCCGGCATCGACTCGCTGGTGAGCGTGGTGGGCAGCGGTGTGGACGCGCCGGGCATGCTGCTGGAGCTGGTGGACGACGAGGCCGTGGCCCGCTACCACGGCGCGGACGTGGTCATCGCCAAGGGCCAGGGCAACTTCGAGGCCCTGCCCACGCACGACCCGCGGGTGTTCTTCCTGCTGCGGGTCAAGTGCTCGGTGGTGGCTCGTCATACAGGACTGGACCGGGGCAGCCAGGTGGTGATGCAGGGGGGCTGGCTCCAGGATCAGAAGGGCACGGTGGTCTGACCGGCGTCGTCCGCGCCCCAGCAGGCCACATCCCCGTCCACGGTCACCCCACAGGTGTGTGAGTCCCCGGCCGAGAGCTGGGCGAACGCCAGCTCCGGGGGAGTGCCCTGGCCCTGCAGGTCCTCGCCCCAGCACACCGCGGTCCCGCTGGTGAGCAGCCCGCAGCTGTGGTTGGCGCCCAGGGTCGTGGCCGCGAACTCCCCATCCGGTGGCAGGGTCATGTCCTGCCAGTCCGCGCCCCAGCAGGCGGCGGCCCCGTCGGCCTGGACCCCGCAGGAGTGGAAGCCGCCCGCGGACACCTGGGTGAACGAGCCCTCCGGCGGTGTGGACTGGCCGTTGGCGTCGTGGCCCCAGCACGCGACCACGCCGTCCGTTCCCACCGCGCAGCTGTGGGCACCCCCCGATGCCACGTCGGTGTACGCTCCGGCCGGTGCGTCGATCTGGCCGCTGTGGTTCACCCCCCAGCAGGCCACCGAGGCGTCGTCGGCCAGCGCGCAGGCGTGCCAGCCCCCGGCCGAGACCGCGGTGAACGTGCCGACGGGCACGTCCTGCTGACCGTCGCCGTCCGCGCCCCAGCACACCACCGAGCCGTCGGTCTTGATGCCGCAGGTGTGTGAGTCGTCGTCCGAGCCGCCGGCCGCGATGGCCACGAATGCACCGCTGGGAGGAGACGCCTGGCCCTGGTCGTCGCTGCCCCAGCACAGGATCGCGCCGCTGCTGCGCAGGGCGCAGGTATGCTCGCGGCCCGCGGCCACGGCCACCCACTGCTGCGGATCCACGTCGTCGTCGGCGGCCACGTCGTCGTCCGCGTCGTCGTCGCTCGCGTCGTCGTCGGCCGCGTCGTCGTCCGCGGACCAGGTGTCGTCGTCGTCGAAGGTCGAACAGCCGGCCAGCAGGGCCAGGCCGAACAGCAGGTGCAGGGTGAGTCTCGCCATGGATCACCTCCCCGGGGGGGGATCCTAGCGTGATCGGGGGGGGAGGTCAGGTCAGCATGTCGCGGATCAGTCCCATGGTCAGGCACTCCTCGGGATCGATGCGACCGTCGGCCATCACCGCGCCCATCAGCGCCTCCACGAACGCCTTCTTGTACTCGGGCTCGATGGCGTTGGGATCGAACTCGGGCGGCGGGCCCTTCAACCAGGACTCCACCCGCAGCACCTCGTCCACGTCCAGCGCCAGGTCCGTGGCGAGCTGTAGCACGAACGTGCGTTCCTCCTCCGCGATCTCGAAGTCGGACCAGGCGGCCACACAGGCCAGCTTGACCAGGTCCAGGCGGGTCTCGGGGCTCATCTGCGATACGTCGGCGTGCATCATCGTCCTCCGGTCGGGAGCCGGCACCGTACCACACAAATGAGATCGGGCCACCTCCCCCACATGCGCCGCGGGGGAGATGGCCCGGTCGAGCCATTCACCTTTCCGTCATCCTCCGTATCGAGACACCTCCCGTCTCCCCCGGTGGTTCATCCGATGCTGTCGTCTCATCTGGTTAGCATCGACTCACTGAAATAGACTTAACAACCTGTCCCGAACCTGTCCACCCCTGGCGACGATTTCGTGGCGCCGGGTGCAGCGCCCTTCCCGCGGTCCGGGGCTCGCGGTATAGAATCCACGCCTCGTCCCGCTATGGATGAGGGGGACAGGAGGGCACATGCTTCCGGATTTCTTCAGCTTCCAGGTACCGACCCGCATCGCCTACTCCAGGGGCATCGCCAGCGCGCTCGCCGAGGAGGCGAGCCGCTTCGGCCGCCGACGCGCGCTGCTGGTCACCGACCGGGTCATCGCCGGGCTCGGGTTCCCCGATCGCGTGGCCGAGGGCCTGAAGGGCTCCAAGGTCAAGGTGGTGGCCCGCTACGAGGACGTGCCGGTCAACTCCGAGGTCTCGGCCGTGGAGGCGTGTGCCGACCTGGGCATCGAGGCCAAGGCCAACATGGTGATCGCCCTGGGCGGCGGCAGCGTGATCGACACGGCCAAGGCGGCCAATATCCTGATCAAGGAGGGCGGCCGCGTGGCCGACCACCAGGGTGCGCAGCTGCTCAAACGCAAGCTGTTCCCGCTGGTGGTGATCCCGACCACGGCCGGCACGGGCTCCGAGGTCACCCGGGTGGCGGTGATCGCGGACGTGGCCAACGACCTGAAGTTCCCGTTCACCGAGGACTTCCTGCAGCCCGACCTGGCCGTGCTCGACCCGGAGATGACGGTGACCATGCCTCCGCGGGTGACCGCGGCCACGGGCATGGACGCGCTGACCCACGCCGTCGAGGCGTACGTGGGTTCGGAGTGGTCACCGGCCTCGGATGCGCTGGCGCTGCAGGCGATCCGCATGATCGGCGAGAACATCCTCACGGCCACGGCCCACCCCGAGGACCTGCACGCCCGCGGCCAGATGCTGGTGGCGTCCACCCTGGCGGGTATCGCCTTCTCCCACTCCATGGTGGGCATCGTGCACGGCATCTCCCACGCCCTGGGCGGCGTGTACCACCTGGCCCACGGCGAGGCCAACGGCATCATCCTGCCCTTCGGCATGGAGCACAACCTCGACGAGCGAGCCGAACGCTACGGCATGGTGGCCCGCTGCCTGGGCGTGCACCCGCTGGCCACCCCGAAGATGACCGCCCAGATGGGCATCTACCGCGTGCGGCTGATGACGCGGCAGCTGCACTACCTCAGCGACCTGCCGGTCAACCTCAAGCAGGCCGGGGTGGACGACGACCTGGCCCGCCTCGAGCAGGTGGTGGACACGGCCATGTCCGACGGCGCCATGCTGTACAACCCGGTGCAGGTACGCGAGGACGCGGTCCGCAAGATCGTGAAGCGGGCCTACAGGCAGCCCGGGTTCGGCGTACCCAAGAGCCGGCGGCTGCTCAAGGGCGCGGCCGAGGGCAAGGCGAAGAAGGAGATCCGGGACGCCTTCGGCACCGGTGACGACCTGTACGGCGTCATCGGTGCGTTCCTGCGCACCCTCGGTGACCACCCGGAGCTCGGTCCCACGTTCGCGGCCACGAACCTGCAGATCCGGTTCGTGTACCGCGACCCGGACGCGGCCATCGCCATCGACTGCACGGGCGACCAGGTGGAGGTCACCTGCGGCCCCACGGACCACAAGGTGGACGTGGAGATGTCCATGGAGGCGGACTTCGCCCACATGTTCTGGCTGGGCAAGGCCAACCTGGTCAAGGCGCTGACCCGCCGCCAGGTCACCTCCCGGGGCCAGGTGCAGCGGGCCGTCAAGCTGCTGCCCGTGCTGCGGCCCGCGTTCAAGCTGTACCCCGAGTTCCTGCGCGAGAACGGCCGGGAGGACCTGGTCGTGTGAGCCTGCAGCTCCCCCGAGGCCGTCGCTGCCTCGCCACGGCCCTGCTGGGCCTGCTGGCCGGGGGCTGCGGCGGGCAGCCGGCCGAGCCACCGCCGGAACCCGCGACGGCCCAGGTCGAGGTGGCATCGTTCCGCGCCGACGAGCGACCGCGCAAGGCCCGACTCGTGGGCTCGTCCGGCAGCCAGGTCGACCTGCTGGCCGAGCTCGGCTACGTGGACGGCACGGTCGACCCCCACGCCGACCGCGGCGGCGTGCTGCGGCACGAACCGGAACGCGCCTGGCCCGGGCTCAACCTGTACAGCTCGCGCAAGGACAGCGGCGCGCAGCTGATCGACATGGACGGCGCCGTGGTGCACCGCTGGTCCCTGCCCGAGGCAGTATCCGGCGGGCCGTGGCAGCACGTGCACCTGCTCGCCGACGGCAGCCTGCTGGTGCTGGTCAAGGACGTACGCCTGCTGCGCATCGACGCGGCGTCGAACGTGATGTGGACGTACGAGGCGCGGGTCCACCACGACCTCGACGTGGACGACGACGGCCGGATCCACGTGCTCACCCGGAGGCCCGAGGCGCGGCCGGAGCTCAACACCCGCTTCGAGGTGCTGGTGGACCACGTGACCACCCTGACGCCCGAGGGTGACGTGGCCGCCGAGCGCAGCGTGCTCGATGCGATGCTGGACTCCGACGTGCGCTGGCTGCTGCCCGCCACCTCCCACCTGAGCCCGCGCACCCGCGAGGAGCGCGAGATCACCCTGGACGTGCTGCACACCAACCACGTGGAGAGGCTCGACGGCTCGGTGGCCCACCTCGACCCGCGGTTCGCGGAGGGCAACCTGCTGCTGTCCATGCGCAACATCGACGCGGTGGTCATCCTCGACCCCGACGGCGTGGTCTGGTTGTGGGGGCCGTCCAACCTGTCGCTGCAGCACCACCCCGTGCTGCTCGATGACGGGCACGTGCTGCTGTTCGACAATGGACTGGAGCGCTCCCGCGTACTCGAGGTGGACCCCCGCACCGACACCATCACCTGGGAACACGCCCCTCGTAGCGGGTTCTTCTCGGCCACCCGCGGCAGCAACCAGCGGCTGCCCAACGGCAACACCCTGATCACCGAGTCGGACACGGGGTACGTGATCGAGGTCACCCCTCGCGGCGAGATCGTGTGGCGCTTCGCCAACCCGGCGGTGGATCCGGACGGCACGCGGCACGCCATCTGGCGCATGACCCGCGTCGATCCCGCGGCGCTGTCCTTCCCGACCGACGCTGCAGGCACGCCCGCACACTAGGTGGACCGGGCGTGCGGGCGGTACAATGCACGGACCGGGGAAATCCCCGCGGTCGAGGAGACGCGGCCATGAGCCCTCTGTTGCGCGCGCTGATTCCGCTGCTCGCGTTCGCCCTGGCGAGCGGGTGCACCACCTGGGAGAACCCGGGCTGGCAAGATGATGACGACGACGACGACGTGGCCGACGACGACGCGACCGACGACGACGACGACTCCACCCCAGGTGACGACGACCACACCGGGGACGACGACGACACCGGCACCGGCATCAACTACCCGCCCACGGCCCCGGAGATCCACGTGGAGCCCAGCGTGGCCATGGTGGACGAGGACCTGGCCTGCATCATCGACGTGGAGTCCGTGGACAGCAACAACGACCCGATCCACTACGCCTTCGCATGGACGGTCGACGGGGTACCGTCGGCCATCACCCAGCCCGCGCTGCCCGCCGCGCTGACCTCCGAGGGGGAGACCTGGACCTGCACGGTCACCCCCAACGACGGCGAGCTCGACGGGTCGTACGCCGAGGCCAGCGCCTACGTGTCCGGGCCCGACCCCTACGGCTACACCATGGGTCTGTACATCGCGGCCAACGGCGGCGCCAACGGCGGGGTCGCGGACGTGTGGTTCGACCACGAGATGATCAGCCCCTCGATGGCGACCATCTGCACCATCGAGTTCGAGTTCAGCGCCACGTACGTCTACGGCAACAGCCAGGGCGACGACTACTGGTCCTACATCGACGAGACCATCACCTGGACCTCCGGGGGCCAGGTGGACAGTGACTGCCCGGCCAGCTGGGAGGTCTACACCTCGGACCCGATCTCCGAGTGGATGTGGTTCCAGCACCCCCACGCCTTCGTCAGCTGCGACCAGGTGGCGTCGGACGCGACCCTGGCCAACACCTTCCTCGGCATGGACGACGCGGGCTGGCTGTACGCCACCACCGGCACCTTCCAGGACTTCTGCGACAACGTGGGCCCGGTCTACGAGACCGCCTTCGCCACCGGCCCCATCGAGGGCATCTGGCTGACCAACGGCGCCCTGGGCACGCTGGACACCCTGGGCACGTTCGGCTACTTCACGCCGCCCTCCCACGACAACGTCGACTACTGGCTGATCATGGGCCTGCTGATGGCCGACAGCACCAACAACTTCGAGCCCACCACCGGCCTGCAGGGCACGTACGTCGCCGAGTCGTTCTGGTACTGGATCTACGTGAACTGACGCCTACCGCTGGCTCAGCCGCCCCACCATCCCGAACACCAGCACGCCCACCAGCGCGCCCACCACGTAGCCGGCCAGCACGTCGGTCGGGTAATGCGCGCACAGGTAGATCCGCGACACACCAACCGCCAGGGCCAGGGGGATCCCCACGAGGAGCGTGCGGGGGAAGGCCGCGCCCAGCGCAGCCACCATGGCCGCGGCGTTGGCCGCGTGGTTGGAGGGGAACCCGTATGGACCGCCGCACCCGTCCATCAACCGCAGCAGACCCGCCATCTCGTGGCACGGCCGTGGCCGGGCGAACAGCGGCTTCAGCCCGTACCCCAGCAGCGGATCCGTGATCGCCACGGCCAGTCCCATGGCCACCACCACCGCGAAGCCCCGCCCCCTGAACCGCCACACCAGCCACACGGCAACCGCGACCAGCACCGGCAGCCAGTACCCCAGGGACGACACGGCCACCATCACCCGGTCGAGGCCGGGGGAGGCCACGTCGTGGTTGAGCCACAGCAGCAGGTCCTGTTCCATGCCCGATCGTGCCCTTTCGCGGTGTACGCGTTCAGTTTACATCTGCGGGGCGATGGCCGAAGATACCCGACCGCTCGCCATGGACGAACCGACCACCGAGACCACACCCCCCCTCCCCCACCGCTGGATCTGGTGGATCGCGCTGACCATCGCCGCATTCGCCCTCGGCATCGGCGGCTGCTGGGCCCTGTTAACGGCCAACGTGGGCGCGGTCAAATGCGGCATGGCCATCGCCTCCATGGTCGGGCTGGTGCTGGCGTGGTGGTTCGACCGCCGTCGCTGGGTCCGGGCCAGCTGGGTGCTCACCGCCCTGCTCGCCGCCATGGTGCTCACCACGGCCTATGTCACGGACCACAAGAAGACGTACCGGCTGCTGGCCAAGGACAAGATCCACGCCTGGAACGTGTTCCACTACGTGCTGGGCACCAAGTACTTCGACGAGCTGGGCTACTTCGACCTGTACCTCGGCGCCTTCCTCGCCGACGCCGAGGCCGACAACGTGTTCCGCAAGGCCCACCTCACGCGGGACATGCACACCTACGACGACCTGCCCCGTGCCGACGCCCTGCGCATGGCCCACGAGACCGGCGTCAAGGAGCGCTTCACCCCCGAGCGCTGGGAGTCGTTCAAGCGTGACCTGGTCCAGATCCAGAGCCACCGCAAGGCCAAGGGCTGGGCCCAGACCGTGCGCGACCTGGGGTACAACCCCTCGCCCGCCTGGCTGATCGTGCACCGGCCGCTGCTGAACATGGTGGACGTCTCGCACCGCCCCACGCTAGCCCGGCTGTGCAGCATCGAGCTGGTGCTGTACGCCCTGACCCTGGCGGCATTGTGGTGGGCGTTCGGCTTGCGCACGTCCCTGTTCGGCGCGCTGTGGGTGATGACCTATTTCGGCAACGGCAACCTGCTGGTGGGCAGCTACCTGCACTACGACTGGCTGTTCTTCATGGTGCTGGCCGTGGCGCTGTACAAGAAGGGCTGGTTGGCCACCTCGGCGGTGGTGATCGCCTACGTGGGCCTGATGCGCGGCTTCCCGGGCCTGATCGCGGTGTTCCCCTGCGTGGCCTGGGTGCGCGAGCTGATCAAGACGCGTCGACTGCCGAAGCGCTACACCCGCTTCCTGGTGGCGCTGGGCCTGGCCATGGCCGTGTGCGTGGGCCTGGGCAGCACCACGGCGCGGGGGCCGCAAGCCTGGGTCGAGTGGAAGGAGAAGATCTCCATCCACCGCCACCACCACCCCCTGTTCGCCAAGCGGGTGGGGCTGCAACGGATCATGGTGCACGACTTCGAGGGCGGCCGCTGGCACATGAACAAGTCCCGGCGCGAGAAGGTCATGGAGCACAACAAGCCCATGTACGACAAGCTGAAGTGGGCGCTGGTGGCGCTGGCCGTGCTGGCCATGATCCGCCGCCGCGACCACGACGGGCTGCTGCTGGGCATCGCGATCGCGTTCTTCCTGCTGGTGGTGTCGAGGTACTACGCCTCGGTCTGGGTGCTGCTGCTGTCGTGGCTGCCGTGGGACCGGCGGCGCATACTCAACCTGCTGTCGAGCCTCGCCGTGTTCGGCTTCATCGTGTTCTACTACTGCACCGACGGGCTGCCCGGGGTGTCCACGTGGAAGTCGTACTTCTACTTCAACACCTGGCTGCTGACGTACTTCTTGGTGGTGATCCTGGCCTTCCTCGGCAAGGATGCGGTGGTGCTGTGGAGGCGCTGGCGGGGACCGCCCGCGGCCACGGCCGAGCCGGAGGGCGCGGTGTGATCCGGACGGTGCTGGTGCTGGCTGCGCTGCTGCTTGCGAGCGGGTGCGACACCGAGATCCCCGTGGACGACGACACCACGCCGACCGACGACGACGACACCACCGGCGACGACGACACCACCGAACCCGACGGCGACTGGCAGCAGATCAGCGCCGGCTACGCCCACACCTGCGGCGTGCACGACGACGGGCGCGCCGAATGCTGGGGCTGGGACCTGGAGGGCCAGGCCGAGGCGCCGGGCGGCGACTTCGTGTCGACCTGGGCCAGCGAGGGCCACAGCTGCGGCCTCCTCGCGGACGGTACCGTGGCCTGCTGGGGCCGCAACCACATCGAACAGGCCGACGCGCCGGAGGGGATCTGGCAGCACTTGGCCGTGGGCTACTGGCACAACTGCGTGGTCGACCCCGAGGACAACGTCACCTGCTGGGGCTGGGACTTCTACGGCCAGGTGATCGAGACCGTGGGGCTGACCGCCGCGCGCACCGCACCCGGCGTCGCCCACACCTGCCTGCACGACGACGACGGCACCGTGCGCTGCTTCGGCCGCGACGACCAGGGCCAGTTGCAGGTGCCCGACGGCACCTTCACCGCCATCAGCAGCCGCTTCCAGCACGTGTGCGGCCTGCGCGAGGACGCCACCCTCGAGTGCTGGGGTTGGAATGGCTACGCCCAGGCCGATCCCCCGGACGGCGAGTACCTCCAGGTCAGCGCCGGCTACGCCCACTCCTGCGCGCTACGGACCGACCAGACCCTCACCTGCTGGGGCTGGGACTTCTACGGCCAGGCCACCCCCCCGGACGGCACCTTCACCCAGGTCAGCGCCGGTTACGAGCACTCCTGCGCCATCACCACCGGCGGCGTCGCCCACTGCTGGGGCCGCGACCACGAGGGACAGTCCACCCTCCCCTGATTCCCGCCCGGCCAACCCAAGCCCCGATCCGCCCGCCAGACGGGGACATGCACGAGTAACTCACCCCGGGGTCGCGCAAAGCCCCCTTCCCACCGGAGTTACTTGTACGTGTCCCCTTTCCGCATCCCCGGATCCCGACCGGCGGCCAGCGTTTCCGCCGGACACCGCGGCGGCGGGATTAGTTGTTTAGTTGTGAGCGTCCCCTTTTCCCTTGGTTCAGGGGGAGTAGCCCTGGGGGGTGGAGTTGATCTCCAGCCATCCCTCTCCCGATGTCCCGCCGCCGTCCCACCACACCTCGCCCTGCGCGGCGGGGTCGAGTTCGTGCCAGGCCATGGTGAAGCCGTCGTAGAACTCCACGCGGAACAGGTCCCAGTTGCCGCCGATGTCGGTCACCCGCAGGGACTGGTTGAAGTCGCCCACCTGGTCGCAGGTGTCCAGGACCAGCTCGGCCTGGATCTCCATCTCGTACGAGGAGTCCTGTGGGTTCTCCGACGACGAGGCGCCAACCAGGTCCCAGATCGCACCGCAGTACAGCTCGCCGTCCTCCAGCACCACGTAGCCCGCGTAGCACCCCGCCCAGCGCCAGTGGTCCTGCCAGTTGGCGTTGACCTCCACGTCGATGTCCGCGGTGTACAGCGTGTAGGACGGCTCTCCGGAGGTCAGATCCGGGTGGGGGCCGCACTGCAGCTCCGGAGGGATCTCCCCGTTGTCGTCGTCATCGTCCGTCACGTCGTCGTCGTCGCTGGCGTCGTCGTCATCGACGTCATCGTCGTCTGGCCGGTCTCCGACCGCCAGGTGGCCGGGGCAGCCCGCCAGCACCAGGCCCAGCAACGCAATCACGATCCACAGCAAACGCACCATCGTCTCGTCTCCTCGTCCCCGGAGGATATCAGCCCCCACGCCGACCGGCCATCTCAGCGCACCGCTGCTCCGTACCCCTGCGCGAAGCACACCCCGCTGGACGTGTCGATCCCGCCGGACAGCTCCATGGCGCTGCTGTCATCCGGATCATCGGTCAGCCACAGCACGTCTTCGCCGTAGCCGGTGGGATCGGGCTTGTCGTACAGGTCGCCGCCGTCGAGGTCGACGAAGAAGCCGTAGCTGGGGATGTTGGTGGAGGTGCCGCAGGTGTCCACGGCCCAGTCGTAGTCCGTGGCCCAGCCGATGCTCTTGTCGCTCCAGGCGTGGTACTCGTCGTCCCCGGCCCGGTCCACCAGGATGCCCAGGCCGTGGCACTTGCTGGTGCCGATGCCCCGGTCCGGGCCGTAGTACCAGTCGTCCCCGCCCGCCTCCACGAACACGGTCACCGAGTAGTCGTGGGCCAGCCCGATGGACGAATGGGTGGGCTCGAGTTCGTCGTTGTAGGTGTCGCTGCCGCCCCCCTCGAGGAACGCGGCGAGGGCGAAGTGCTCGGTGGCGCCCTGCACGTAGTTGTAGCCGTTGTAGCGGTCGTCCCCGTCCCCGTCGGCCAGGATCCCGAACCCGAACCAGTAGCCGTTGGCCTGGGCCATCACCGAGGCCAGGTACTCGTCGTTGCCGGTCCGGTCCCGCAGCAGTCCGATGCCGCCGCCCAGGTTCACGTTCTGGGTGTAGTCGCCCCGCCGCGCACCGGTGGACGCGCCCTGGCCACGGCTGATGTTGTGGGTGTAGCCCTCGTACCAGAGGTAGACGAACGGGTCGTCCGGCTCGAGCTCGTACGTGTCGTCCCCGTCGTGCTCGTACAGCAGGCCGAAGCCCGACGGCGAGGCGAATGCCTGGGCCGAGTAGAACGCGCGGTAGCGGTCGCTGCCGCCCCCGTCGTGCAGCAGGGCCAACCCGCCCGCGGACGAGGCCTGGCAGGTGGACTCGCACTCGTAGTCGTCCGCGCCACCATCGTCGTACAGCACGCCCACGCCGAGCGCGGAGAACCCCTGGCTGAAGGCCAGCGAGCGGTACACGTCCGCGCCCCCGCCCAGGTCCACGAGGAACCCGTAGCCCAGCACGCCCGCGCCCTGGCGCGCCGTGGTGGAGGTGGTGAACGGCCCGTACCCGGACCCACCGCTGTAGCGGCCGCCCTCGTCCGACACCAGCAGGCCCTCGGTGTCGTCCGCGTCCGGCACCTCGGTGTAGCCGTAGTGGTCGTCCCCGCCCAGGTCCACGAGCAGGGCCACGCCGTTGAGTTCCGACGAGGTCGCGCCGGCCGGGATCCGATAGGTGTCGTCCCCGCCCGCGTCCAGCACCAGCAGCAGCGGCTCGGCCAGCCGCTCGTCCTCGGCCTCGTCGTAGGTGTCCGCGCCCCCGCCACGCAGCAGCACCGCGCCCAGCGGGGTGTGCACGTACAGCTCGAACTCGTCGGTCACCGCGGCCGGCGCCGCGGCCACGCCCTCGTCCACGGCCTGGGCCAGCCGCACCGCGCCGGTGTACAGCAGCGACACGCCCGCGTCCTCCGGCGCCAGGACGTCCAGGTCGTAGGAGCTGTCCGCGTCCAGCCCCTGCTCCAGGGAGGTGACATAGGTGTGCTTGACCCGCTCGAACAGCACGTCCAGGTCCCACGCCCCGGCGATGGCGTCGATGGCGTCGTCCCGCATGGGCGAGGCCTCGGTCGCGCCCAGCAGCAGGTGGGCGGCCAGCTGCCGGACCTCCAGCGGAACGGCAGCCGCGTCCACGCCGTCGCGGTCGAACTCCTCGCCCGCCTCGTCGAACACGTGGTCCAGCGCGTCCAGCAGCGGCTCGTCCGCGCCCAGGTCGGGCCACGGCCCGCCCGCGGTCACCACCAGGCCCAGCTCGCCGGCCATGTCCGCCAGCTGGATGGCCAGGGTCCGCTCGGCGTCTGCCCCCTCGTCCGCCCTCAATGCGAACCCGCCTGCCGTGCACGGGATCGAGGTCACGTCCTCCTGCAGGTCGTGGAAGAAGTCGAGCCGGGTGGGATCGTCCTCGATGTAGCCCCCGTACTGGTCGTACCAGAACGTGGAGATGCCCACGGTCAGGTCCAGCTCCAGCGCCACGAGCAGCTGCTCGAGTGCATCGTCATCCGGCACCTCGGCCGGACAGGTCACCGGCCGGCTCAGCTCCCAGGCGAACGCCTCGTCCCAGGGATCGGGGTCTCCTGGAGCCGTGGTGTCGTCGTCGCCGGAGCTGTCGTCGTCCCCCTGCTCGCGGTCGCAGGCCACCAGCAGGCACGCCGCCAGGATCCACCAGCCATGTCTCGCCATCGCACGCCTCCCTCTCCGGGCCGTACGGTCAGCCTACCACCCAGTGGTAGCCCGCGGATCAGCCGGTGCTTGCACGGTCTGGTCGGCAGGATCAGCCGTTGTACAATGACGACATGAAGGATCTGGACCAGGAGAGAGCCGACCGGGCGCGAGCCCGCCGCGTGTCGTGGTCGGTCCAGCGATGCCCGCCTGGAGCCGGAGAGCCCGTGGGGACCGTGCTCGCGGATGCGCTGGCGGGCATGTGGCAGCTCACGGTCGACTCCTGGGTCCTGTCCGGGCGGATCTGGCCGAGCTACTCGCGCGAAGAGATGCCCGGTCGTGTCCTGCGCCCTGTGAGCGGCGGGTAGGCGCGGTGGCCGGTCTCAACGAGGACTTCTTCGATCTGCTCTCCGCGCTCCAGGAGGCCGAGGCCGCATTCGTGATCGTCGGCGCTCACGCGCTGGCGGCGCACGGGGTGGCCCGCGCGACCGGCGACCTGGACATCCTGGTGCAACCGTCGCCAGACAACGCGCGCCGCGTACTCGAGGCCCTCCTACGCTTCGGCGCCCCCGTCGCCGACCACGGTCTGACGGTGAAGGATCTCGCCACCCCCGGAATGGTGTACCAGATCGGACTGCCCCCCCGGCGAATCGACATCCTGACACGCATCAGCGGTGTGGAGTTCGACGACCTCTGGGCAGGTCGGATCGAGCGCGAGGTCGACGGACTCCGGCTGGCATTCCCCGGACTGGACGATCTCGTCGTGAACAAGCGGGCGTCGGGCCGGCCCAAGGACCTGCTGGACGTGGAACTGCTGCGGGAAGCCGGCCTGCTCGACGACCTCGAATAATCCCCTTCTTGAACAAGATCGATCGTGAATCGTTGTCAGGGTAGGACCACGAACCAGGGCCCGGTTTCGAGGTGATGACCATGGAACAACGAAGGCAGACACGAGCCGAGTGGGTCGAAGCAGCGCTGCAGCGCTACGAGGCACCGCTGATCCGCTGCGCGGCCGGCATCGTCGGGGACGAGCAACGCGCCCGGGACGTGGTCCAGGAGACCTTCCTGAAGCTGTGCCAGGCGAAGCGCGACGACCTCGACGACCGGCTCGCGGCGTGGCTGTACACGGTCTGCCGCAACCGGGCGCTGGACGTCCGCAAGAAGGAGGGGCGCATGGGCCCGCTCGACAACGTCGACACCCTCGCCAACGGGGGCGCCAGTCCCCACCAGCTCGCCGCCCGCAGCCAGGCCCACCGCCAGGTACTGCGAGCGGTCGACCAGCTGCCGCACGATCAGGCCGAGGCGTTTCGCCTCAAGTTCGCCGACCAGCTCACCTACCGCGAGATCGGGCAGGTGATGGGCAAGTCCCTGGGCACGGTCAGCAACCTGATCACGGCCGCGCTGGCCACGGTCCGCGAACAGACCGCGGACGCGGGAGGTGTGCGATGACGCGCCGACTCGACGAAGAGACCCTGACCGCCTTCGCCCTCGGCGAGGTGGATGCCGCCGAGCGCGAGGCCATCGAGGCCGCGCTGATCGACGACCCCGAGGCCCGCGAGCTACTGGACGCGATCCAGGCCACCGCGCAGCTGGCCACCGAGGTGTTCGCGGACGCGCCCCAGGCAACCCTGACCGACGACCAGCGCGCGGCGATCGCGGCCGAGGCCGCTGACGACGTGGTGATCCTGCCGAAGCGCCGACCGTGGCGCTGGATCGCGGCCGCCGCCAGCTTCCTGTTGCTGTTCGGCGTGGGTGCCGTGACCGTGCGGCTGTACACGGCGATGGCCCCCATGGGCGCCGAGGTGAGGGGCCAACCGGATGCAGCGGAGGCGGCGTACCAACGACACGCGGAGGACGCCATCGCGCAGGCGGAGGAGATCGTCGCGGAGATCGACGAGGAACAGCTCCGCTCCCTCGGCTACCTCGCCGACGCAGGCGACGGCATCGAGGCCACCGGCGGCGAGATGGGCCTCATCGCCCCTACCGGCGGCAAGCAGAAGGACGGCGCACGCACCGCCCGCCTGCGCCGGGCCCGCAGCGAGCGGAGCGAGGCCATGCCTCCCACCACGCCGAGCCTGGATCCCGAGCCCCTCGAGGGCTGGAACCGCCAGGACTTCCAGCGCGAGGCCTACGACCACGTGGTGCACAACGACTTCAAGGCCGTGGCCGACGAGTCCCTGTCCACCTTCTCCATCGACGTGGACACCGCCTCGTACGCCAACGTGCGGCGCATGCTCACCGGAGGCTCCATGCCGCCGGCCGGCGCGGTGCGCATCGAGGAGATGCTCAACTACTTCGCCTACGACTACGCCCCGCCCACCGGCGACCACCCGTTCGCCACCCACGTGGAGGTGGCGGGCTGCCCCTGGGCCCCGGACCACCGCCTGGCCCGCATCGGCATCAAGGGCTGGGAGATCGCCAACGAGGACCGCCCGGTGTCCAACCTGGTGTTCCTGCTGGACGTATCGGGGTCGATGAACAGCCCCAACAAGCTGCCCCTGCTCAAGCAGGCCATGGGCATGCTCGTGGACCAGCTCGGCGAGAACGACCGTGTGGCCATCGTGGTGTACGCGGGCGCCTCCGGCCTGGTGCTGGACTCCACCTCGTGCGACGACCGCGAGGCCGTGCTCGACGCGCTGCGTCGACTGAATGCCGGTGGCTCGACCAACGGCGGCGCCGGCATCCAGCTGGCCTACGACACGGCCATGGCCAACTTCGTCGAGGGCGGCGTCAACCGGGTCATCCTGGCCACGGACGGCGACTTCAACGTGGGCACCACGTCGCAGTCGGACCTCGTGGACATGGTCGAGGACAAGGCCCGCTCGGGCGTGTTCCTCACCGTGCTGGGCTTCGGCATGGGCAACTACCAGGACTCCACGCTCGAGAAGCTGGCCGACAAGGGCAACGGCAACTACGCCTACATCGACACCGAGATGGAGGCGAAGAAGGTGCTGGTCGAGCAGATCGGCGGCACCCTGGTCACCATCGCCAAGGACGTGAAGATCCAGGTGGAGTTCAACCCCGCCGAGGTGGGCCACTACCGGCTGATCGGGTACGAGAACCGGCTGCTGGCGGCCCAGGACTTCAACGACGACACCAAGGACGCCGGCGAGATCGGCGCAGGCCACACGGTCACCGCGCTGTACGAGATCGTGCCCGCGGGCGTGGAGCTGGCCGTGCCTGGCGTGGACCCGCTGCGCTACCAGCAGCCCACTCAGCTGTCCCCCGCGGCCGGCAGCGGCGAGCTGTTCACCCTCAAGCTGCGCTACAAGCAGCCCGACGGCGACACGTCGACCAAGCTGGAGATCCCGGTACGCGACTCCAACCGCCCCTACGCCCGTGCGTCCGCCGACTTCCAGTTCGCGGCCGCGGTCGCGGCCTTCGGCATGCTGCTGCGCGACTCGCCGTACAAGGGCACGGCCTCCTACGACGCCGTGCTCGAGCTCGGTGGCGAGGGCGCCCGTCGAGATCCCCACGGCTACCGCGCCGAGTTCCTCGACCTGGTGCGCAAGGCCCGCGATCTGGATCGCTGACCCGTCCCCGTCTAGGCCCGTGCTATCCTGCGATGCAGGGAACACCGGCCACGGGGAGGGACCTCATGAACCGCATCCACGCACTCGCCCTGATCACCTGCCTGCTCGCACCTGTCATCGCCGGCGCGACCACTGCCGAGGACGTGATCGACGCGCTGGGCATCCCGGCCGCCGACATCGTCAGCGTCACCTTGCTCGAGGGCGCCGACGAGATGCTGTGGACCGGGGAGCCGCTGGGTATCGTCAACGCCACCGCTCCCCCCATGGGCATGATGTACACCGGCCGCGCCAACAACATCACCTCGTGCCAGGACGACGACATGCCCCCGGGCGGGGACGTGGGGGACACCGTGGCGATCGAGGTCGAGCTGCTCCCGCCAGCGGGCATGCATTCGTTCTCGTTCGACTTCTACTTCTTCACCCGCGAGTACCCGGACTTCGTGGGCAGCGTGTACAACGACGCGTTCACGGTCGGGCAGCAGTCGGCCATCTTCAACGGCAACATCGTGTTCGACGCCAACAACAACGTGATCGACGTCAACACGGTGCTGTTCACGGTGGTCAACCAGGCCGACCTGACGGGCACGGGCTTCGACTGCGGCCATCGCGGCGGCGGCACGGGCTGGCTGACCAGCATCTCGCCGTGCGACCCGGGTCAGCCCCTGATCCTGACCTTCATCATCGGGGACGTGTCGGACGGCATCTACGACTCGTCGGTCCTCCTCGACGACTTCACGTGGGACAACGCCATCGTGAAGGCGCCCAACCCGGCCGAGCCCACGGACGACGACCACGACGGCTTCGGTCCGGACGACGACTGCGACGACGACGATCCCTCGATCAATCCACTGGCCGACGAGGTCTGCGACAACGGCCTGGACGACGACTGCGACGGCGCTGTGGACGGCGAGGACGACGACTGCGGCGAGGGGGACGACGACACGGCCGCGGACGACGATGACGCGGACGACGACGACACGGCCGCAGACGATGACACGGACGACGACGACACGGATCCGACCGCGGCCGCGGACGACGACGACGAGGCGCCCGGCTGCAGCTGCGAGTCGCGCGGCAGGGGCCAGACGGCGCCAGGGATCTCGTTCGCGGTCGCCGCCCTGCTGCTGCTGCGGCGCCGCGTCGGTCGCCGCTGACCGCGGCCGAGGGATCTCACCCTCCCACCCCCACACGGGTGGTATCCTCCCACCCGCCGGATGATCCGCGAGGGAGGAACCCATGTCCGCACTGCACCGCTCGACCTGCGTCGCCCTGACCACCGCGCTGGCCCTGCTGCTGGCCACACCCGCGGCCGCCATCGAGGTGGCCGTGTACGCGGCCGACTACAACAACTTCTACCCGGACGTGCACGACAAGCTCGAGGACACGGGCCTGTTCGACAACGTGGACTCGTTCGACGCCACCGCGCTCACGCCGTCCATCGCCGACCTGATGGCCTACGACGCGGTGCTGGTGTACAGCCAGCTCGACTTCCTCGACGCGGATGCGATGGGCGACGTGCTGGCCAACTACATGGACGCCGGCCACGGCGTGGTGCTGTGCGCGGGCGCGTACGACGACGCGGATCCCCGCGGCATCGGCGGCCGCATCGTGGACGACGGCTACCTGCCGTTCGACCGCGCGCCCGCGGCCCAGGGCGCCAACCTGTCGCTGGTCGAGGACCTCCCGGGTCACGTGCTGCTGGACGAGGTCTACTCGTTCGACGGCGGCACCATGAGCTTCCACCACGCACCCAGCGCCACCGTGGCCGGCGCCACCCAGGTGGCCCGCTGGGACAACGACGAGCCCCTGATCTCGTACTGGACGCCCACGGCCGGCACCATCGTCGGGCTCAACTTCTACCCGGTCTCCGACGACGGCTTCCCCGGCCTGGGCATGTGGAACCCCTCCACGGACGGCGACATGATGATGGCCAACGCCCTGCTGTACGTGGCGGGCTGCGACGCGGACGGCGACGGGTTCTGGTCCGAGGACTGCGGCGGCGACGACTGCGACGACACGGACCCGACGATCAACCCGGACGCGGTCGAGATCCACGACGGCGTCGACCAGGACTGCGACCTGATGGTGGACGAGGGGGTCCTGTTCGAAGGGGCGCTCGTCGTCACGGAGATCATGAAGGATCCGGCCGCCGTGGCCGACGAGGACGGCGAGTGGTTCGAGGTGTTCAACACCACCGCGGTCGACATGGACCTGTGGGGCCTGGTGGTCAACGACCTGTACATGAACGCATTCACCATCACCGAGAGCATCGCGGTGCCGGCGTACGGCTTCGCGGTGTTCGCCCGCAACGGCGACCCGGCCGCCAACGGCGGCGTGACCGCGGACTACGTGTACAGCAACTTCATGCTGGGCAACGGCGACGACGAGATCGTGATGACCCACCTCGGCACCGAGCTCGACCGGGTCGTGTACGACGATCCGGACTGGCCGGACGTGCCCGGCGAGTCCATGGCCCTGGATGTCGACCAGTTCGATCCCTCGGCCAACGACGACTTCGCCAACTGGTGCGGCGGGTCCGACCTGTTCGGCGCGGGTGACTACGGCACGCCGGGCACGCCCAACCCATCGTGCTTCCCCTGCCTGGACGCGGACGGGGACGGGTTCCTGGACGTGGCCTGCGGCGGGGACGACTGCGACGACGCCAACCCCGCGGCCAACCCGGCCATGAACGAGATCCCCTGCAATTTCATCGACGACGACTGTGACGGCTCCCTGCACCCGCAGGAGACGGACCAGGACGGCGACGGCTTCTCCCCGTGCGACGGCGACTGCGACGAGCAGAATGCCGACGCCAATCCCGGCGCGGCCGAGGACCCCTGTGACGGGTTCGACACCGACTGCGACGGCGCGCTGCACGGCGACGAGGTGGACGACGACGTGGACGGCCTGACCGAGTGTGACGGCGACTGCGACGACGCCGATCCCGCGGTCAATCCGGCCATGCCGGAGATCCCCTGCGACGGCATCGACAACGACTGCGATGGCGTGCAGGGCGGTGACGAGGCCGATGGCGACGGCGACGGCTTCTCCCCGTGTGATGGCGACTGCGACGACGACGAGCCCGCCACCTTCCCGGGCGCGGACGAGTTCTGCGACGGCACGGACAACGACTGCGACGGCGCGGTCGACGAGAACACGGCCGTGGACGCGGAGACCTGGTGGCAGGATGCGGACGGTGACGGTTTCGGCGATGCGGCCATCCTGGTGGAAGAGTGCTACCAGCCCCAGGGCTTCGCTGCCATGGCCGGTGACTGCGACGACGCCAACCCGGACGCCTGGCCGGGCAACACCGAGTCCTACGACGCCACCGACAACGACTGCGACGGTCTGGTCGACGAGGGCGCGTTGCCCGACGACGCGCTGGTGATCACCGAGATCCTCAACAACCCGGACATGGTGCTGGACGACGTGGGCGAGTGGTTCGAGGTGTACAACAACGCCACGCTGCCGTTGAACCTGGTCGGCGCGGTGGTGTCGGACCTGGGCACCAACGTCTTCACCATCGACACCGACCTGTGGATCGACCCGGACACCCACGCGGTGATCGGCGCGTCGGACGACGACACGGTCAACGGCGGTGTGGTCGTGGACTACGTGTGGCCGGACTTCGCGCTGGGCAACGGCGACGACGAGGTGATCATCACCCTCGACGGCGAGCTGCTGGACGAGGTGCAGTACGACGGCGGCACCCTGTGGATCGACCCCACGGGCTTCGCCATGTCCCTGGACCCGACCCTGTACGACAACGTGGACAACGACGACCCGGCCAGCTGGTGCGAGTCGCCGGTGACCTTCGGCCTCGGTGACGGCGGCTCCCCGGGCGTGGTCAACCCCACCTGCTGCCCGGACGCGGACGGCGACGGCTTCCACGACGACTCCTGCGGCTTCGACGACTGCGACGACACCGACCCGGCGGTCTTCCCCGGCGCGGACGAGGTCTGCAACGGCATCGACGACGACTGCGACGTGGACACCGACGAGCTGGTGGACATGGACGGCGACGGGTTCGCCATCTGCGACGGCGACTGCGACGACTACGACGCGGCCATCCACCCCGACGCCGAGGAGATCTGCGACGGCGAGGTGGACAACGACTGCGACCCGGCCACCGACGAGCTGGTGGACGGGGACATGGACGGCTTCACCATCTGCGACGGCGACTGCGACGACACCTATGACCTGGCCTACCCGGGCGCCACCGAGATCTGCGACGGCGAGCTCAACGACTGCGACGGCGAGATCGGCGTGGACGAGGTGGACGAGGACATGGACGGCGTGCTGCTGTGCGACGACGGCGTGACCGGCCCGGACTGCGACGACCTCGACGCCACCGTCTACCCGGACGCGCCGGAGCTGTGCGACGGTCTGGACAACGACTGCGACGAGGTGGTGGACGAGGACGTGGACGAGGATGCGGACGGCGACGGCTTCAACGCCTGCCAGGGGGATTGCGACGACGACAACGCCGCCACCTATCCCGAGGCCGCCGAGATCTGCGACGGCGAGGACAACGACTGCGACGGCGAGCCCGCCGAGTACGAGGTGGACGAGGACGGCGATGGCTACCTGGCCTGCGAGGACTGCGACGACGAGGACGCCTCCGTCTACCCCGGCGACCACGACGGCGACGGCGTCACCGCCTGCGACGGCGACTGCGACGACGGCGATCCAGACGTCTACCCGGGCAGCGACGAGGTGCCCTACGACGGCGTGGACGACGACTGTGACGGCGCCGACCTGACCGACGTGGACGGCGACAGCTTCGACGGCGGCGGCGACGGCGAGGACTGCGACGACGAGGACGACACCGTCCACCCCGACGCCATCGAGATCTGCGACGACGGCATCGACAACGACTGCGACGGGCTCGTGGATCCGGACGACACGGACGACTGCATCTCGGACGACGACGACGACACAGCGGACGACGACGACGACGACTGCGAGTGCGACGCCTCCGGTTCCGGCTCGACCGGCTCGGCCATGTTCGCGCTGCTGCTCGGCCTGGCCCTGATCCGCCGCCGCATCGGCTGATCACCCACGGGGCGGAACCGATCGACCGCTCGTGCTGTCCCAGTCTCCAGCGCCGAGGAGACTCCCATGCACGCCACCCGCCACGTCGCCATCCTGATCCTGATCCTGGCCGTCCCCCCCCTCGGCCACGCGGTCGAGCTGCGGCACCTGTGTCGCATGACGTTGCAGATCGAGGGGGGATCGGTGCTGGTGGGCACGCCCCATGCCGACCACCTGCAGTTCGTGTCGGCGTATGGCCGGCTGGAGGTGCCGGTCAACCGGATCCAGTCGCTGGTGGCCAGCGGGGATGCCGAGACGTTCACGTTGACCACGGTGGACGGGGAGGTGGTGCGCGGTGCGCCCGACCAGCGCACCCTGGAGGTGGATACCCTGATGGGGACCCTGGACGTGCCGCTGCAGCACCTGCAGTCCGCCGCCTTCACCGCGCCGGAGGTGTTCGGCGGCCACGCCTACATCCCCCTGGACGATCCCATGACCTGGGCCGAGGCCCACGCCCACGCCACCAGCCTGGGGGGTCACCTCGTGGTGATCGACGGGGCCCTGGAGAACCAGTTCCTGACCGACCTGATGGCCGGCCGCGGGCACGCCTCGTGCTGGCTCGGCTTCAGCGACGAGTGGGCCGAGGGCGTGTTCCAGTGGGTGGACGGTTCCGAGGGCTCGTTCACCAACTGGAGCGTCAGCGAGCCCAACAACGCCAGCCCGGGCGAGCACCACGCCCAGCTGTACACGTCCGGCAGCCTCGCGGGAGCGTGGAACGACTGCGCGGCCAGCATGCAGCTGCCGTTCGTGGTCGAACTCGAGCTGGGATAGGAGCCTGTCGGGAACAGCCAACCCAGGCCACGAACCGCATCGGCTGGGGTCAGTTCGATACTTGGGGTTCGTCCACCCGCATTCGACGCACGTCAACCCGATCCGAAACGAACAACAAGTCTCGGCCTGAACCCGTCCCGCCCCCAGTCACCCGACCGGATCTGTACGCGTCCCGACAACTCGAAAAGTCGAAAACTCATGAACGTCCCTTTTTCCTTCGAGCCTCCGTGCATCGATCAGGCCAGAACGGGAACTCAACAATTCATGAACGTCCCTTTTCATCCCGCCAGGATCGCGACGAGTCCCATCAGGGCCAGCGCGGCGGTGAACATCACGATGCCGAGCGCCAGCACCGCGACCACGGCGCGGGGGGTGCGTTCGAAGTCGCGGATGGCGTCCGCGTCGAGCACGCGGCCCGCGGCGATGCGCCACTCGTCGCGGCGCTGGTGGGCGTCCTCGACCCACTGGATGAGCAGGCCGTGGGAGGCGAGCAGGGCGCTGCCGCAGGATGCGCACAGCAGGCTGGCAGAGCCGGAGGGGACGCGTACGGTCACCCCGCAGCGGGGGCAGTCGGCCGGCACCTCGCCCTGGTGGTCGACCCGGGCCAGGACGCCGCGGACGGTGCGGCGGCGCTTCCAGCCAAGAAACCCGACCAGACCGGCCAGCAGACCCACGAATCCACCGATCCCCAGCACCGTGGACAGCACGCCGGCCACGGTCCAGGCCGCGTCAGCGCCCATGCCGGCCCACGTGCCCAGGCCGCGCACGGCGAACAGGGTGCCCACGACGGCCGCGCACAGCGAGCACACGAACACCAGGCCGAAGGCCATGACGAACAGCGGTGAGCTGAGCTTCGCGTCGGCCACGGCCTCGGCGTAGGCCTGCCGGCCCTCGCGCTCGATGGCCTCGGCCGTGCGCGGCATCGCGTCCAGGCCCGCGACCACCTCAGCGGGCAGGGTGGCCGCGGTGCCGCAGAACAGGCAGGTCGTGGCCTGCTCACCCGGGATCACGGGCAGGCTGCAGCCGCACCCGGGGCAGCCCACGCTGCCGAGCTGGGCCACCCGCGCCCTGCGGCGGGCCGTGGCCACCTCATCGCCGGCGGTGGCCGCGGCGCTGGCCTCCTCCAGGGCGCCGGTGATGCCGGACATGCCGTCCAGCATCTCGCCCACCCGCTCCACGGGGACCTCCGCCCCCCAGCGCTGGGCGAACAGCACGGACCGCCCCTGCTCCAGCTCGCCCGGCAGCAGCCAGCCCCGTGGGACCCGCACCCGGGCCCGCACCGACAGGTCGGCCCGCGGGAACTGCCAGGCGAACGCCTGCAGGGCCTCCCGCGGGGCCACGGGCAGCGCGTCGGGCCGCGCCACGCGGAACAGCTCGTCGAAGGTCGCGCTCTTGCGGCGTGGCCGGGCCCGTTTCTGCACGCTGCCGATCTCCGCGCCGGCCCTGACGCTCATGGCCAGGTGCAGCCCGCTGACCACCGAGGAGTTGCGACCGGCGCCGGTGCGCATGTTCACGTACGTCAGCACGAAGGGCCGACCCCGCCACTCGCCGCCGTACCACTGGCCGATGGGTATGCGGGGATCGTTGAGGGGCTCCAGGCCCATGGTCCGCCCCGCGCGGTCGGCGCGGCGCAGGATCCCCTTCCACTTCATACGCGCGATGGCGAACGCCAACGCGATGGCACCGATCACCACGGCCAGACCCGCGCCTGCGGCCAGGATCAGCGCGCGCGCTTCGTCCACCGGCTCAGTCCTCGATCACCGCGCTGGCCAGCGGCTCGAACGGCCGGCCGCAGATGCTGCCGCTGGTCAGGCACTCCCCCGTGTCGTCGCAAACCAGGGTGGTGTCCAGGGAGCAGGTGTCGTCCAGCTCCACGGTCACGCCGGCCTCGGACATGGCCGTGCCCTGGTAGGTGACGGCCACGGCCGTGTAGTCGAAATCCAGGGCGCCGCCGCCGTTGGTGAACGTGCCCGCCTGGCCCACCACGCCCTCCAGCACCAGGTCGTAGTCCTCGCCGTGGGCCTCCGCGCAGGCGGTCATGTCGAAGGTCAGGGCCGAGGTGAGCTGTTCCACGAACGGATCGCCGTCCACCGCGCCGGAGACGAACGCGCTACCGCCGTGGGTGCAGTCCACGTCCATGGCCACCGGGCCGACGGTGCCCGTGGCTGCGTGGAACACCGACATCACCGACCACTGGATCCCGTAGGCCAGCACCTGGTCGGCGCACTCCTCGTCGCACACGCCGGGCACCTCGCCCACGGGGGCGGGGCAGCCGGTGTACAGGAAGACCAGCAGACCGATGATCCGCGATTTCACCGGCTACCTCCTCGGCCACTGGATTCTAGCAGGGCAACCGGAGGTCTCTTGTCCATTTCGCCGTGCTGGCCGAAGATGCTCAAGCCGAGTTGGGGAGATTGTCAGAGTCCGCGAAGCCGACGTTCGTGTTCTGCCGCAACAGGTGGGATGCACGCCTCGGGGACGAGCCACAGGAGGTTTCAATGCCATCGTCCAGTCCAAGGCATCCGTACGACAAATATCCCCACCCGATCGCGGTCACGTACGAACGGATCCACACTGATGCCGAGAGCGAAGCCATCCGGGTCCGGCGGATGATCAAGTGCTTCAAAACCACGCTGCAATACCTGGGCATCATCGCGATCAACGACTACCTCCATCAACGAAAAAAGCGACCGAATGCCGCGCTAGATCGGCTGCTGATCCACTCGCTCCCCAGGCCGTCACTCGGTCACTGGTACAGGTTCCTGCGAGAGACGGTACTCCACCTCGATGCCGACCTGACCGTCAAGGAACTCGGGCGCTTCTTCCGGCGGAGGGGCCGACGACGACTCCGCCACCGCATCCCCGATGAGTTCATCGGCCTGCGCAACCATCTGGTGCACCCAGACATCCTGCCCCCCGAGGACGAGGCTGTGGCGACCCTGGAGACCTATCTCCCCAAGCTCGAGGGGTTCCTCGACGATCTGGATTTCCTGAAGGACGTAGTCCTGATCGGCAACTTCGGTGGACACATGGTCCGCTGCCATGGTGCCCAGCCGACGGCCTTCCGACCTGCGGCCGTCGTGACCGCGGGCCAGCTGCAACCCAACCAGTTCGCCCTCTTCCAGCCCGGTCCCAGGCACTCTCCCATCCTCTCGCTGCTCGTGTTCCCTTGGTTGAGGCGACTCGAAGATTCGAGCCAGGACATCTACCTCTACGAGAGCCTCGCGAAGTCCAACAAGAAGATTCTCTACATCCTGGGGGACGAGTACCGCTTCGAAGACGATTGCGTGGACGACCTCAAGGACCGGCTCCGCGAGCTTGGTGCGCGGTGGGACGAAGAGGACGAGCAGATCCGGGAACGCGAGAGGCGCGACAACCAGACGAGCCCCAGCTGGAAACGGCTGTGGATCCGATCGCGTGTCGTGACTGAACGCCTGATCACGCTGCACCGCCAGAACGACAAGTATCACCCCGACCTGTACGCAGATCGACTCGACACGCGACGCCAGGTGGAGCGATTCCTCGCCGGTGACAGCACGTTCGCGCTCCTGGTCGGACACTCTGGATACGGCAAGACGAACTTCATCTGCGACCTCAGCCGACGGCTGCTCGGGCCCACGATGCCGCGCTCCGAACGCGAGGCGTTGCTCCGCGGAGAAGCCGAGCTGCTCGATACCGCACTCGAGGCGCATCCAACTGTCGTGCTCCACTACTACGGGCGGGAGTTCGTCGAGCCGGACGTCGGCAGTCGCGTGGCGGACGACCTCGTGCTGCACGAGGATCGGCTGAGGGATTACCTCGACAGGCTGGGCGAGCTGCGCGAGGAGGGCCCGGACGGGCTGCGCTTCCTGCTCGTCTTCGATGCCGTAAACGAGCACCATCATGGTGCAGCGCTGTTCCGCTCGATCGACGATTTCTCCGCGCGGCACCCGCACCCCTGGCTCAAGATCCTCGTCTGCGTCCGGGGGGTGTTCTGGGACCATATCCGGACCTGGTTCGTGCCGGACGACGATCGTACGTTCTCGTGCAACGACCTCGATGGCCGGCCGCAGCCGTTCATCCGGATCGGCGCATTCACGCCACAGGAGCTCGAGTTCGCCTTCGCGATGTATCGGGCGAATCCCGATCTCTACCGCCTGCGGTTGACCTGCGTGTTCTCTGATCTGGACCCGAAGGTGCAGCAGATCCTCCGGGATCCGCTCACGTTGCGGTTCTTCGCCAAGACGTACGCCAAACCTCCGGCGAACCTCACGGTCGGCCGCATCCTCCTGGATCGCTATGCCCGGTTCGAGCTGAGGAACAGGGCATTGCTCGGCCCCCTACTGGAGACAATGTGGTCCCACCTCACGGACGCGCTCGACGAGACGCAGATCACTGCTCACAAAAGCCTCCTCCACTACGTGTACGAGCCGCCCCTGTCGAGCGGTTTCCGGACGCGGTGCCGCGAACGCAGATGTCGATGGCAAGGCCCGTTCGCAATGGAACGCCCCGACGGTCCGGCCCCGTGCGGGAAGTGCGAAGGGGAGACCGAGACCGTGGAGGAACGGGCTCTAACAGCCTATGACTACATGGTCGACGAGGGACTGCTCACCGAATACCGTCAGGGGGACGGGTTCGTCGTCCGGTTCACCTACGACCGTTTCTTCGAGACGGCACTCGCCGTGTACCTCGCCGTCAAGCACGCTGCGGACGAGTTCACCATCACTCAACGCGTTGACGAGACCCTCGAGGCCACGAGGAATCCCCAGCTCGGACCAGCGCTGCTGGTGTACCTCTCGATCGTCGCCCGCTACCGCATCCTGGATCCGGCGGATATGGTCGTCGACTCCCCGAAGAAACTCTTCCTGGATGCACCGCGGATACGATTCACCCCGCGCTCACAGCGGGAAATCCGCCTCGATCTGCTCGAGGAGTACATCTCCACGATGCTGGATCGCAGGGATCCGCCCGCACCGTTCCTCGCCGAGGCGATCGTACGGTTCAGCGACTTTCTGTCCGGCACACCCCGGAGCCTGCTCGAGGGACTGTTCGCCAGTGAAGCCACAAAGGCCCGTAGGTCGAGCAGGAAGGCCGTACCCGGGACGCGGTTCGAGATCGCCGTGAGGGCAGCCACGGCGCTTGGCAGACACGACTTGCTGCTGGCCGTGCTCTCTTGGAACCGCCCCCTGTACAACCGGTTGGTGCACGACCCCCTCTACTTCCTTTGTACACGATCGATAGGCTGCTCCGACGACAACACCTTCGCCGACGTGCTGGAGACCACGCGACAGACTCTCCACGGAACACTCTCCCTCGTACGCAACCGTCACCAGCTCAAACCCCTCGCCGAACTCCTGCTACGGGTCGGCACGGTGCACTTCGAGCATGGGGAAGAGGTCGTGGTGCCACTGGTGACAACCCTGATGGATCTCCTCGCAGGGCTACCGTTGATCGGGAGCCGACAGCCACGCGGTTTCCGCGGATTCAGTTGGATCACCACCCGACTGCTGCTGAGGTTCGTGATTCCCCCGCTGGTGCCGTTCATACGGGACCGCGTGGAGCAGATCACACGCCGCTCGACGTACCTGCAAGACACGCCGTTCACGACGTTCATGTCCCTGGACCCGGACGACCCTCGCGCGTTGCGCGCGGTCCTGCCCTACCTGGGCACGATCTCTCCGGCACCTCCGAGTTTTTGGGAGACCTGGGAAGCGTTCGCCAACCCCGTCCAGGGACAGACCACGGTTCCTTCGGTCAAGAGCGGCCTCGTGAGCAGCCTGTTCTTCGCCCGCATGCTCGTGGAGCCGGAGGCAGCACTCGAGAAGGCGGAATCGATGCTCCGCAGAGTGAGTGTTCCATGGATGCACTGCACGATCTGCAACGCCCTGTCCTACGTCGCTCTGTCCAGGGACGGGCGCGACGAGGACTTCGTCGATCGCACCCGTCCGTTCTTCGAGAGAGCCGAGCGCGAGGCGAGCGAGGCCTACTACAGCTGCAAGAGCTTCGCCGGGCTCGACAATTACCCCCTCGACCAGTTCACCATCATCGAGATGGCCATGGGGGTGACGGACATGGACATGTACGATCGAACGTGGAACGCCGCGGTACAGGCCGAGGACTGGCGACGGCTCGCGTTCGTGCTGACCAATCTGCTCCCCACGGCAACGCGATGGCCTCGCGAGGTCTTGCACTTCCTCTCCGCCCGACTACTCTTCGCCCATCAGAACGTCCGCATCCACGGAACGAACCTCACTATCGACAAGCCCGCGATGACTCCGGCTCTTCAGGCCGCGCCCGCCTCCCTTTCCGGTCCATCGGCCGTGCTGCGCCCGCTTCAGGAACTGTTCAGTGCTCTGCACGCTCAGCACCGCAAGAAGGTCGAGGCGTACTTCATCCGTGGTGACGTTGAACCCGGATGGAGGTCCTTCCTCACCGCGGATGAGGCGCACGAACGACTGCACACGCTGCACGGCTCATCGTCCATCGGCAGGTTCGCGACAACCAACCTACATCGCTCAGAGGTCTTCCGGTTCTGGGCGAACCACCTCCTGGAGACCTGGTTCACCTACGGTGAATCAACCGACTACCAGCCCCTCGACGGAAAGGGGCTGCGTGAGTTGCTGGTTGCAACACTGGGCCTATGTCGGGAGATCACAGGCCGCTATGCCGAGCACAGTTTGCTCCCCTGGCAGACCAGGTATCGTCTCGAGGAATGAACCGCAATCGACGGGCCGGGATGCGTGGGCGCTACGAGCCGCCCCCACCACGCCGCTCGTGCCACGCGGGGTACACCAGGTCGAACTCGGGCGAGCCCGTCACCGGCCACAGCACCAGGAAGTGGTGCACGAGATCGCTGACAAGGCATCCGCCTCCGATGATGACCAGCGCATTGCGCAGCAACAGCGGCTGGGGCCACAACCACGCCACGACGAGCATCAACAGTCCGACGTATCCATGGTGGATGCGGATGTTGAACGTGAGATATCCGATGAGGCCAGTGTCCCGTGTCGACTGCAGGCCCATGCCGAACCGCATCACGCACGTCACGATCTCGATGCCCGCGGCAAGCGCAACGGTCCAAAGCAGGAGACGCCAGGGGGAGAGCCCCTCCAGCCATTCGGTCAAGTTCGCGAGCAAGGCCCAGCCTCCTCCATCAGGTCTGCGGCACCGAGCTCTGCCCGAACTCGTCCGACCCCCAGCACACCACCAGCCCGTTGGTCTGCACGCCGCAGGTGTGGTGCTCGCCCGCGTCGACCTGGATGAAGGTGCCGGTGGGCGGGTCGCACTGGCCGAGGTCGTGGTCGTCCTCGTCGCAGCCCCAGCACTGCAGGTTCTGGTCCGAGGCCACGCCGCAGGTGTGATTGCGGCCCGCCGAGATGTGCAGGAAGCTGCCGCCGGGCGCGTCCGTGGCCTCGTAGCCGGAGAAGCCCCAGCACTCCACGGTGTGGTCCGCGCGGATCCCGCAGGAGTGCTTGTTGCCCGCGCTCACCTGCTCGAAGTTGCCGGACGGCGGCGTGGCCTGACCGGAGGAGTCCTGGCCCCAGCACTCCACGAATCCACCCGATCGAATGGCGCAGGTGTGGTACTGCCCGGCCGCCACCTGCTCGGTCGCGCCCGCCGGCGCCGTGCTCTGCCCGTACTCGTCCCAGCCCCAGCACTGCACGGTCCCGTCCGTGGTCAGGCCGCAGGTGTGCAGCGCGCCGCAGGTGACCGACGCGAACGTGCCGGACGGTGGCGTGGACTGATCCTGGCCGTCGGCACCCCAGCACTCCAGCGTGCCGTCGGGACGCACGCCGCAGCTGTGATTCCCACCCGCGCAGACGTCGGTGTACAGCGAGTGCGGCGGCGTGATCTCGCCGTCGTCGTCCGCACCCCAGCAGTGCACGGTCTCGTCCTGCAGGATCCCACAGGTGTGCTCCTCGCCCGCGCTCACGTCCGGCGCGATGTCGAGCACGGCGGTGTCGTCGTCGCCGACGTCGTCGTCGCCAGCCGAGTCGTCGTCGCCGGTGTCGTCGTCGCCGGTGTCGTCGTCCGCCGAGTCGTCGTCCGGGCTCAGTCCCAGGGTGCAGCTCACCGGCACCCACGCCAAGGCGCCCAGCAACAGCATCAGCATTCCGACCACAGCGAGGCGGGTGCGCATGGTGAGTCTCTCCGGGTTGACGATGATACCAGAGGTGGCCAGGGTTTCGCGCGCCCGCGGCGCACGTCGGTACGTTGCCCGCCCGCGATCATGTACGATTGGGGGTCACACGGAGTGGGGCCAACACGCCGACGCCGGGTGCAAGGGGCGGCATGGACGAGATGAGCACGGTGCGGGCCAGCCTGGTGCTGGGCGTCGGCGACTGGGGCCGCCAGGTCCTGCACGCGCTGCCGCCGGGCCTGTCGGAGGGCTCCGACCTGGTGGCCACCCTGGCGATCGACGCGCAGGCCTCCCCGCCCGACCTGCCGCCCGGCACCGACCGCCTCCGGCTGGCCCTGCCCCCCAACCTCGACATCAGCCCCCACGTGTGGTTGCCCTCGGCCGTGATCGAGCGCGCCCCGTTCGGGGGTGAACCCCGCTCACGTGCGGAGGCCCGGCTGCTGCTGGTCACCGGACAGCGCCAGTTGCGCGGGTTCATGTCCCTGCACGTACATCGCCTCAACAGCCGGTTGCAGGAGGCGGGCGGCGGAACCATCGAGGTGCTGATCTGTGCGGCCCTGTCCGAGGTGGTGGGCTCGGGCCTGCTGCTGGACCTGGCCTACCTGCTGCGCGAGTTCATGCCGTCCCCGGAGCGCACGTCGATCGGGGCACTGCTGGCGCTGCCCCACACCATGGCCATGTTCGATACGGATCCGACCGCGTGGCAGGCCTGCGGCTACGCTGCACTGCAGGAGCTCAACCACTTCAGCCGCCCGCACGCCCTGTTCTCGTTCCACGACCACCTGGGCGAGGAGCGCCTGGCCACGGGGGGCGCACCCCTGGACTGGGGCTTCCTGCTGTTCCCCGAGCAGGGCCGCTGGGCGGCGCGCGGCTGCGACGAGGAGGCCGCCGCCTGGATCGCGGCCCGTGCCACCGGCGAGCCGTTCCTCACGTTCCTGGCCCGGCCCCGGCCCGCCGACTCCCAGGGCCAGGAGGCGCCCTCCACGCCTCGCCGCTTCGACACCCTGCGCGCGGTCCGCTGCGTCGTGCCCGAGCAGGGCCTGCCCGAGCTGGCCGCGCTGCAACTGGCCCGTCGTGCGCTGAACCGCTGGCATTCCACTGCGGACGAGTCGCTGCTCGACGGCGACGGCCGCGGCCTGCTCAAGGCGGTCCGGGAGCGCGTCGGCGAGCTGCTGACGCGCAAGGAGAGCATGCCCTGGCTCGGCGACGTGAACCGTCGCTGCGAGGAGCTGACCAGCGCGGCCGACGGCATCACCACCGGCAACCGGGATCCGGGCAAGACGTTGTGGCGGCAGGCTCGCCACCTCGAGCGCAAGGTGTTCTCCGACCTGTCGCCGGACGGCCTGGTGTGGCGGGAGGCGCGGACCGCGATCGGTGAGCGCTTCAGCACCATCAGCACGACCGTGGACAGCGAGACCCGGGCGATGATGGCCCGGCCGGCCGACGGCCTGCAGCTCGTGCACGCCACCGTTGCCATGCTCGCCGAGCTTCGCGAGGAGCGGCTGCGCTCCCTGCAGCACCGCCTCGAGGACACACTTCGCAGTGAGGCGGGCACGCGCCTGCGCCAGGCCCGCGCCGAGCTTCGCAAGGTCACCCACACCGCCCCCGGGCTGCTGGGCCGCATCCGTCGAGGCGGTGACCTGCGCATGTTCGAGGCCCTGGGCGAGTGGATCCGCTGGCTGCCCCGCCACGCCCTGCAGGAGCGAGAGCGGATCGTCACCCAGGTGGAGATCGAGGCGCTGGAGGGCCTGCTGGCGCCGCTGGAGGACAAGCTTGCGCGGGCCGACGGTCGGGGCGTGGCGGTGCTCTCCGCGCTCGACTCCCTGGAGGAGCAGCTGGCCGACCAGGTGGAGACGCCGACCGAGCTGCTGGTCTTCCCCGGCGGCAGCGCGCACCCCGCCGAGGCCGCGGGCCACCTGTGCGACGAGCTGCTGTCCACCCTGCCGAGCGCAGCCCACCTGCCCACGGAGCTGCTCGAGGCCGTGGTCGGCGAGGAGCTCGACGCCGACGCCATCGCGGCCCAGCTCCTGCAGTGGGCCGTGCCCGCCAGCGGCGCGCTGCGCGAACGGCTCGCCATCGACCTCGTGCTGGCCGGAGCGCCCCCGGGCACCGCCGCCCGGGACGTGCTCGAGACCGCGATCCAGCGCTGGCTCTCGCCCTTCCTGGCCCGCCACCCCGGCGAACGCACCGACCCCTGGGCCGTGATCGGGCTGCCCGCGGACGCGGTGGGCAGCGACCTCGACGACTGGCTGCGCCAGCGCGCCGCGAGCCGGGGGCTGAACCAGGTGGCCTCCTTCGCCCTGCCCGGGGAGCGGGAGATCGTGCTCTTCCGGCTCGACCTCGGCTTCCCGGTGTGGCGCCTCGACCGCGTGATCGAGACGCTTCGGGAGAGCCACCACGCGTCCCTCGCCGAGAGCGCGGACACCCTGCACACCCGGGCCGACGTGCCCTCGTGGGCATCGATGGACCGCACCTGAACTGAACCCAGGCCGGCTCCGCCCGCGCGTGTACAATGGTGATCGGGGACGTGCGCACGGGACCGCCGTCCGACGACGACCGCGCGGAGGCAGGTCATGACCCACAGGGTGCTCGCCATGTCCGCAACCCTGACATCGCTGCTCGCCCTCGGGTGCGGCGAGCCGGTGACCGTGGGCGGCACACTCGTGGTCGAACCCGCGGCCGTGGCGTTCACCGACCTGCTCCCCGCCGAGATCGACGGGGCCTTCGTGCAGCTGGGCAACGACGGGGACGGCACCCTGTCGGTGCTGGCCGTCGAGGTCACCGACACCGGGGGCGGCCTGTTCGACGCGGTGCTGGCCGACGACGAGGAGGCCCTGCCGCGGCAGCTGGAACCCGGCGAGACCCTGCTGCTCGACGTGAGCTTCGCGGGCGCCCCACCCGGAGCCTACGCCGGCCTGGTCCAGGTCACGTGCGACAGTGAACTCCTGTACCTGGGCGGCGGCCGGGCGGCGCGCGACGCCGACTCCACGGCCAGCGTGGCCACGGTCGACCTCCCGGTCACGGCGGGCGTGCTGGTGGTCGACGGCGACGGCGACGGGTGGACGGCCGCCGAGGGTGATTGCGACGACGACGATCCCACGGCCTACCCCGGGGCCGACGAGCTGTGCGACGGCGTGGACAACGACTGCGACGGCTCGCTACCGCAGGACGAGGCCGACCTCGACCTCGACGGCCAGGCCACGTGCGAGGGGGACTGTGACGACACCCTCGACCACGTCTACGTGGGCGCGCCCGAGCTGTGCAACGGCGTGGACGACGATTGCGACGGGGACCTGCCCGACGACGAGATCGACGACGACGGCGACGGCCTCACCGACTGAGAGGGGGACTACAACGAAACCCACTCCAAAATGTAAACAGTCGAGAACTACCTGTGCGACCTATAATAAAACGACTGCGACGGCGCCGTGCCTGGCGACGAGATCGACGGCGACGCCGACGGCTTCGCCACGTGCGAGGGGGACTGCGACGATGGCGCGGCCACCACCTGGCCAGGCGCGCCCGAATTGTGCAACGGCACGGACGACGACTGCGACGGCGCCGTACCCGGCGACGAGACCGACGGCGACGCGGACGGCCTGAGCGAGTGCGAGGGGGACTGCGACGACGGCGCGGCCACCACCTTCCCCGGCGCGCCCGAGCTGTGCAACGGCACGGACGACGACTGCGACGGGATCGTGGTCCCGACCGAGACCGACGACGACGGCGACGGCGTGGCCGAGTGCGAGGGGGACTGCGACGACAGCGCGGCCACCACCTTCCCGGGGGCCGCCGAGCTGTGCAACGGCGTGGACGACGACTGCGATGGCGCTCCCGGCGCCGAGGAGATCGACGGCGACGGCGACGGCGTCTCGGTCTGCGACGGCGACTGCGACGACGCCAATCCCTCCGTACACCCCGGCGCGGTCGAGATCTGCAACCGCCTGGACGACGACTGCGACGGCATGTTGCCGGCCTCCGAGGCGGACGCCGACGGCGACGGCTGGTCGATCTGTGCGGGCGACTGCGACGACGACACGCCGTCAGTGCACCCCAACGCTGCCGAGCTGTGCAACGGGCTCGACGACGACTGCGACGGCGCGATCGGCGCGGATGAGGCCGACGGCGACGGCGACGGCGTGGCCCTGTGCGCAGGGGACTGCGACGACGCCAATCCCACCACGTACCCGGGCGCTCCCGAACAGTGCAACGGCGCGGACGACGACTGCGACGGCGTGGTGGGAGGTGACGAGATCGACGGCGACGGCGACGGGGTGTCCACCTGCGATGGCGACTGCGACGACGCCGATCCCACCACCTGGCCGGGCGCGCCCGAGCTGTGCGACGGCGTGGACAACGACTGCGACGGCGTGGGCGGCTCCGACGAGATCGACGGCGACGGCGATGGCCTGTCCGCGTGCGACGGCGACTGCGACGACACCGATCCGGCCGTCTACCCCGGCGCCACCGAGCTTTGCAACGGCGTGGACGACGACTGCGACGGCCTGCTCACGGGCGAGGCGGACGCGGACGGCGACGGCTACCTCGCCTGCGGCGGGGACTGCCAGGACACGATCCCGGACGTGTACCCCGGCGCGCCCGAGCTGTGTGACGGCCAGGACAACGACTGCGACGGCGTCACCCTGATGGACGAGTTCGACACCGACGGGGACGGCTACCGCGGGTGCGAGGGGGACTGCGACGACGGCGACGACGACATCTACCCCGGCGCGCCCGAGATCTGCGACGGCCTGGACAACGACTGCGACGGCGTGGTCGCCAGCGAGACCGACGCGGACGGGGACGGGATCCCCGGCTGTGCCGGGGACTGCGACGACACCAACCCCCAGGTCTACCCGGGCAATACCCAGGACTGGTGCGACGGGCTGGACAACGACTGCGACGGCTCGATCGAGGACACCGAGATCGACGACGACGGCGACGGCTACACCGAGTGCGAGGGGGACTGCGACGACACCCGCACCGACGTGCACCCCGGCCACCCGGACATCGCCGACGGCATCGACAACAACTGTGACGGCCTGATCGATGGCCAGATCTGCACGGACTGGTGGTGGGACGACGACGGCGACGGCTACGGCGACCCGGCCATCTGGCAGTGGTCGTGCAGTGTGATGGGGCCTGGCGAGGGCTGGGTGCTGTACGGCGACGACTGCGACGACGACGACCCGGCGCGCAACCCTGGCGCGGACGAGATCTGCGACGGCATCGCGGACAACGACTGCGACGGCCACGACCCGGTGGACTCCGACCTGGACGGCGACGGCTGGATCGGCTGTGACGGGGACTGTGACGACGGGGATCCGGACCTGACCCCGGCGGACGTCGACGGAGACGGCTGGAGCAGCTGCGAGGGCGACTGTGACGACGACGATCCCACGATCGCACCGGACGTGATCGAGGTATGCGGTGACGGGATCGACAACGACTGCAACGCCTCCTCCGACGACGCCTGCTCCTGCCCCTGGCAGGTGGACGGCTCGGCCGCGGGCTCGCTGGAGCTCGGCACGGTCGACGAGCCGTTCCTCGACATCCAGGCCGGCCTGGACGCCCTGGGCGCGGCCTGCGACTGGGTCCAGGTGCACCCGGGCACGTACACCGAGAACCTGACGGTCATGGGCACCGTGGGCCTGCTCAGCTCCACGGACGGCGCGGCCACGACGGTGATCGACGGGGACGGCGCACGGGTGCTGGACGTGATCTCCGCCGACCTGGCGGTCGAGGGCTTCACCATCACCGGCGGCGAGGCAGCGGCCGGCGGCGGCGTGCGCGTGTCGGCCGGCACCTTCGAGCTGCTGGACTGCGACGTGGTCGACAACGGCTGCGATCCGGGTGGAGAGGGCGGCGGCCTGCACGCCACCGGCGCCACCCTGTCCGTGTCGGGATGCCTGTTCGAGGGCAACGTATGCTCGGACGGCACCTCGGACGGCAACGACGGTGGCGGGCTGTTCCTCGACGGCTGCACGGCCGAGCTGTGGGGCAACCGCATCGCCGACAACGTGGCCGGGGACGGCGGCGGAATGCTGCTGCGCGGCGGAACCGTGACCACCTGGAACAACGTCATCTGGGGCAACGAGGCGGACGACACCCAGGGCACGGACGACCTCGCCGGCGGCGGCGGCGTGCTGATCGACGGCACCGGCGCCACCCTGTCCAACGACCTGGTGGGCGCCAACCGCTCCACCGAGCACGGCGGCGGCGTGCTCATGCACGACACCACCGACGACGACCTGCTGCTCAACTGCGTCGTGGTCGGCAACGCAGCCGACGGCTCCGGGGCCGGCGTGGCCTTCCACGACACCAACGACGGCACGGTGCGCAACACCATCGTCGCGTTCAACGACGGCACCGGCCTGGCCAACGTGGGCGGGGTGGACGACTACGCCATCCGTTACAGCGACGTGTACGGCAACGCCGGCGGCTCCTACGGCGGGTCCATGTGGGATCGCACGGGCACGGTCTACGACCTGGGCGCAGACCCCCTGTTCGTGGCCTACACCGCCAACGGCGACGACAGCGACGACGACTTCCACCTGCAGACCAGCTCCCCCTGCATCGACACCGGCGACTGGACCGAGCCCTACGAGGACCTCGACTTCACCCGCAACGACATGGGCCTCTACGGCGGCCCGCTCGGTGGTTGGTGATCCACCGGACTCCTGCACCGCCAACCCAAGCGCCGATCAGCCCCGGACGGGGACCTACGTCTACTGGAACCGCTCGCCCCGTGGCTTGGAACCACGACCTTCCCACTGGAGCGGGTCACGGTAATCCCCCTTACCGCCTCCAATCACCTGACCTGATCCACGAGCGCGCCGAACAAGTTGAAAAGTCCAACACTCATGAACGTCCCTTCTTACCCACCGGCCCACTGCACGAACGAGATCAGGCGGCCGGGGTCGTTGTACTCGGGGTGCATTGCGCTGAGCACGACGCGGCCGGTGCCGTATTCGCCCGCGACCAGGGCGCCCATGCCGGTCACCGCGTGCCCGGCCAGCGAGGGGTCGAGGTCCTGGGCGTACACCAGCAGCACGTCCTCGGTGCCGCTGTACAGGGTCGGGCCACCCGCGTAGTCGCCGGTGTGCGGATCGCCGACCGCGTAGCCGTCCAGGACCGGGTGGCCCATGGCCACCTCGAATTGAAGGGGGGTCATGTTGCCGATGTACACGCCCCAGTCGGTGTACCAGGTGGCCTCCACGTCCAGCAGGCCGAGGCCCACGCCCGGGTAGGGGGTGCCGTCGTAGACGATGTCCGTGGCTCCGGCCAGGGAGCCGCCGCAGATGCCCATGTAGCCGCCGCCTGCCGCCACGAAGTCCTGGATGGCCACGGCCAGCGAGGGCTGGTTGATCACCGTCCACACGCCCCCGCTGCTGCCCGGGAAGACGAGCAAGTCGTAGCCGGGGTCGAGGGATGTCTCCACCGCGGAGTAGCTCAGCAGGTCCACGGTGTGGCCCTCGCCGGTCAACGTGGTCTGGATCGGGACGATCCCGGAGCTGCCCGTGTCCACCAGCGCAATGGTCAGGGGGGGCTGGGCGTCGTCGTCATCACCGACGGTGGTGTCGTCGTCATCGCCCAGCGTGGTGTCGTCGTCATCGCCCAGCGTGGTGTCGTCGTCATCGTCTGCCGTGGTGTCGTCGTCGTCCGCGCCGCTGTCGTCGTCATCCGCGCCGCTGTCATCGTCGTCCGCGCCGCTGTCGTCGTCGTCCGTGCCGCTGTCGTCGTCGTCACCCGCCGTGGTGTCATCGTCGTCCACGGTGTCGTCGTCGTCCCCCTCCGCGCTGTCGTCGTCGGTCGCGGTGTCGTCGTCGCCCACCACGTCGTCGTCACCGTGGGAGAAATCCTCGTCGGCCCCGCGATCGCACCCCAGGGGTATCAGCCCCAGGGCCACCGCCAGGCACACCGCTCGCGCAGATCTGCCCATACCTCACTGTTCTAACCCCATCGAGGCGGCTGGGTAGACACGCAGGGTGAATTTCACAGGGCGGACTTGTACTCCTCGAGCAACGAGGCGACCTCCAGCAGGTCCACGTCCGCGCTGTCCGCGTAGGCCGCGTCCGCCGCGGCGATGACCTCGTCCAGCAGCGCGATGCCCTCGGCCGTGGGCAGCTGCGGCGCGTCGAGCAGGGCCTGGGCGTAGGCCACCAGCAGGTCGGCCTTGGTGAGCTGGGGCCCGGCCGCGGCCAGCATCTCGTCGAGGGTGGCCGAGGTGGCGTCGGTCATGGTCTCCCTGGTCAGGGGGTCGACCCAGGTCACGGCGAAGTCGAACTGCTCGGATCCGTCGTGGTTGTCCGGATCACAGTCCACGATCACGAAGTGGTAGAGCATGGCGTCGCTGGGCGACAGGTGCTGGGGCTCGACCTCGGCAGGGTCGCCGGAGACCTCCTCGCCGTGGAACACCTGCAGGGTGTACCCGGGCGGCAAGGTGATCGACAGCTGCACGTCTCGCGCCGCCACCTCCATGATGGTCAGGAAGCGCTCGTCGTCCCCGAACAGCAGGTCGGCCTCGTCCGGGGTGTCGAGGTACACGTACGCGCCCTTGCCCGCGTCCGAGACCTGGTTCATCAGGATCTCGTCGTAGTAGTGGGCCGTGCTCGACGTGCCCACCGCGGCCATGTAGATGCCCTCGTCCTCGGCGTCCTCGGCGTGCAACGCGATCAGATCCTCGTTGGTCTGGCCGGTGTTGGCGCCGCCGTCGCTCATCAGCAGCACCCGGTTCATCCGGTCGGGATCGTACGCGGCCTCGGCCAGCTCGTACGCCCGCTGCAGGCCCGCATCCAGGTTGGTCGAGCCGCCCGAGGTCAGGTTGTCGATCACGGCCATCAGGTCCTCGTCGAAGGGCCCGTCCACCACTTCGTCTTCCAGGGGCACGGAGGTGTTGTGGTCCCAGGTCACCACCGACACCCGATCGCCCTGCGCCAGGTTGCCCGCGATCTCGCACATGGCCGTGCGCACGTTGCGCAGCGGCTGGCCGTTCATCGACCCGGAGCGGTCGATGGTGAAGGTGATGGAGCGGGGGCGCCGGCCCACGTCCTGCCAGGTGGGCGCGACCACGCCCACCAGGATCGTGTAGTTGCCGGCCTCGTCCAGCCGCACCTGCGGCACGATGTCCACGTGCCCGGCCGCGGCCGACGGATAGTCGAAGCGGTAGTAGTTGAGGAACTCGTAGGGCCGCATGCCGCCGTCGATCGGGTGGCCCTCCCGGATCCACTGCCGGGCCAGGACGGGCGCGGCCTGGGAGTTGGAGTCGTCCGCGGACATGTACAGGGTGCGCTGCTCGCTCGTGTCCTGGTCGCACACCTCCGGGTCGGTGGTGTCGTCGTCGCCGGTGGCGTCGTCGTCGTCATCGTCGTCGCCGGCCACGGTGTCGTCGTCGTCATCGTCGTCGCCGGCCACGGTGTCGTCGTCCCCCCAGGTATCGTCGTCGGCCACGTCGTCGTCCCCGGCCGCGTCGTCGTCGTCGCCGCTGGGTTCCCAGGTGGCGTACTTCGCGCACGGGTCGTCCCCGTCGGTGACGTCGTCGTCGTCCCCGTCGGTGACGTCGTCGTCGTCCGCGTTGGGGTTGGTGGGACAGCCCGCCAGGACCAGGATCAGCAGTCCGGCCAGGATCAGGATGGAATCACGCATCTTCACTCCCCTCGCGGTCCTCCAACCCTACGGGACGGGCGGGCTCCCGGGCCAGGGCCGTTCCGACCCCGTGCACCGGCGTGTACGGGAGCGCGGCGCTGGTATCCCCACGACACGCAGGACGAGGTTTTCCGTCACGCCGAGGCCCCAGCCCACATCACCCCCCCCGAGACCGCGGGGCAGACTGGACCACGACATGCACCTTCGCACCCTGGTGTGGCTGGCCTCCCTGTGCGCCCTGACAGGCTGTCCCTCCGATCCCCTCCAGGACGACGACACCACGGCCGCCGACGACGACACCGGCGACGACGACACCGCCGCGGACGACGACACCGGCGACGACGACTCGGCCGGGGACGATGACTCCGCGGACCCGCCCGGGTGGGCCTGCGGCGACCCGCTGGTCGACGATCGGGACGGTCGGGAGTACAGCACCCTCCTCATGGGCACGCAGTGCTGGATGGGCAAGAACATCGACGTGGGCCAGTACGTGCCGTCCACCGAGTCGGACGACCGCCACTCCGACCTGCTCGACCCCCACGTGATCGAGAAGTACTGCTATCGCAACGACGAGGCGTACTGCGAGGAGCGAGGGGGCCTGTACGACTGGCCGGAGATGATGCAGGGCTCGTACGCCGAGGGCGCCCAGGGGATCTGCATGCACGGCTGGCACGTGCCGTCGGACGCGGAGTTCCACACGATGGTCCACTTCGTGGACGAGACCGCCGAGGCCGAGCACGAGTCCGAGGGGCCGACCGAGGTGTACATCGGCACGGACTGGGGCGCCCGACTCAAGGAGGGGGGCGACACGGGCTTCGACTGGCTGATCGCCGGCCGTCGCTACTGGAACGGGGTGTTCTGGGGCGCCGAGATCGGGTTTCTGTGGACGTCGTCACACTGGGATCCGGAGAACGCCTTCCTGTACGAGGTCTTCCCGGACCGCGACGACGGCACGCACCCCTACCACGACATGCTGCGGGGGCACTCGGTGAGGTGCATCCGGGACTAGGGGATCCGGGGCCGGCCAGCCTGCACCCACACCTCGCTGGCCTCGAGCCCCTGGTAGAAGCTGTCCATCCAGGCCCGCACGTCGGGGTCCACGGTGCCGCGGTAGCCCGGCACGACCATGGCCCGACCGAGGAAGTAGGAACGCGCGTAGGCCTTGTAGGCCCGCTCGTGCTGCTCGATGGCCTGGAGCGTGTCGTGGGGCGCGGTCACCCGCGCGTGTTCCGCGTCCTGCAGCCGCGCCCACGCGTCGAACGCGCGCTCTTCGGCCAGCGGGTGCACGCACCACGCGCCGGCGAGCTGGACCCAGCCGCCCGGCTCGTAGCGCTGGGGCTTGCCGCACATCGCGCAGAACACGTCCAGGGCCACGAACGTGCCGTCCGGCACGTGGATCGGTTCGCCGCATTCGGTGCAGGGGTGGCCATGGACCTGCTCCTCGAGGGCGGCCTGGATGATCCGGCGCGCGGCGTCCGCGTAGATGGTCACGCGGGTGCGCTCGCGGAAGCGCTCGAGGCGCCTCGCGAACGCCGCGCCCTGCGCCCGCTGCTCGATCACGTACTCGTCCGTGGCGCTCGCATCCGCGAACGCCGCGCCGATGGGTCCAGCAAAGGCCTCGTCGATGCCCTGTCGTAGCTGCTGGGCCTCGACCGCCACCGCATTCCAGCGCTCGTCCAGCGATGCGGGATCGAGCCCCGCGGCCTGGTGGGCCTCGCCACACTGCTGCAGGGCCTCGGCCATCAGCTCGGCGTGCCGGCCCTCCACGTCCTCGAGGAAGCCACTCCAGCGCTCGAACACCGCCTGGACCATCAAGCACCTCTCCCGCCCCCCGCCACCGGGTCGTGGCGACGCAGAAGCATACCGCAGCCACCCGGTGGTTGCTGCTACCCTGGGACCGACCATGCGCCGTGCACTGGACAAGCTCGCGTTCGCCATCGGCACCGCCGCACTGCTCGCGAGCACCGCGTGTGTGGCGCTCGCCGTGGACGACGTGGCGCCCTCCTGGTTCGCGTCGGCGACCCCCTGGCTGCCGTTCATCGGCGGCTCGCTGGCGTGGTCGGCGCTGTACGTCATCGTGGCGCGGCGCAACGCCCTGTACCGCTTCATGGCCACCCTGGACCACGAGCTGGTGCACGTGCTAGTCGGCGTGCTCACCGGGGGTCGGGTGCGCACCATGAGCATCTCGGCCATGGGCCAGGGCCAGGTCGGCCTGCAGCGGGTGGGCGCCCTGACCGCGATCGCACCGTACGTGCTGACCCTGCCGCTGCTGGGGGTGTTCGTAGTGCAGCTGGTGGCCCCGGCCACGTGGTCGCTGCCCCTGGGCATCGCCACCGGCGTGGCGGCCGCCTACCACGTCATCCGCATCGTGCGCACGGCCCGCCCCAGCCAGCCCGACTTCGCCTTCACGACCTATCCGCTGGGCCTGGTGTGGGTGGTCTGCGGCCTCGTACTGTGGGCTGCGCTGCTGAGCAGCGCGCTGGTCGACGGCTACCGCGGAACATGGGATCTGCTCGGAGTGTCGTGGAGCGAGGCGCGGGGCCTGTTGTCGGGGTAGCGCGCGCGCTATCCTTGCAAGCAGCACGAAGGCGCAGCACGTGGCAGCAGCATCGACGGTCGGACGAATCGCGCTCGGGTGGGGCCCGCTGGTCCCGGTCCTGGCGCTGCTCACCATCGTCCCCGGGCACGCGACCGCGGCCGGCACCGGATTCGTGGTGCTCCACGCCAGCATGGGAGACGCGCGCCCGTCCGCCACCCGTGGCGAGATGCGCTCCCTGGGTTTCAGCCCCTACCAGGCCAACAACGCCCTGTCCCTGGAGTCGTACGCCTTCCGCGACGCCACCCTGTGGCCCAGCGCCGGCGATGTCGCGGTCTGCCCGGCGGGCAAGCCGCTGGTCGACCTGTCCGGCCGCGTGGCCGAGGCACAGGCGGCGATCGACGGGTGGGACTACGACCGCGCCGCAGCCCGGCTGGTGGCCCTGTTCGACGACCTGGCCTGCGTGGCCTTCCCGGCCGACGCTTCCACCCTGGCCCGCACCGCGGTGATGCTGGGGTATGCGCGGTTCGAGGCGGGCGACAGCGAGGGGGCCCGCCACGCGTTCCGCCTCGCGGCCGCCTTCGATCCGGCCGTGACCTGGGACGACCGCTTCCCCCCGGACGCGGGCCGCACCTTCACCGACGCGGTGGACGAGGCGCTGCAGGCCACCGAGGCGCGGGTCCAGGTGCTCGACGCCTACCGGCTGCACCCGGAGATCCGGCTCGACGGCGACACCTTCCCCGGCGATGGCGCCGTGACTCCCGGCCTGCACCGCATCACCGTACTCGACCGCGCCGGCCAGGAGCTGGCCCTGGCCGTGCGCCTGGATCCCGGCCAGACCATGAGCCTGGTCCCGGTCGATCAGCTCGTGGACGAGGCCACCGGCGACGGGCCCGGCCTCGCGGTCATCGGCGCGCTCACCGAGGCCATGGCCTGGACCGGGGCGGCCGACGCCTACATCGCCGCGCCCAAGCGGGAGCGGGTGGTCCGGTTCTCCACGGACTCCGCCGACCTGCGCGTGGTGCCGGGGCCGCCGGACGGGGCGGCCGTGGCCACGGCGCCGCGGCCCGATCCACCCGTGGAACGAGACGTACGCGAGGCCCCGGTCGTGGACCCGGCACGGCGCCAGCGCATCGCCGGCGGCATCGTGCTTGGCATCGGCGGTGCCACGGCCGCGGTCGGCTTCATCACCCACGCGGAGATGTACCGCCAGGGCCTGGTCGAGAACCAGCGGGTCCGCTACGAGTACCAGCGCAACGCCAACATCGCCGGCTTCGCCATTGGCGTGGCCGGCGCGGTCACCGCGGCCGGCGGGCTGCTGCTGATCGTCGAGCCCGGGCTGCGCGCCACGGCGTCGGACGTGTCGCTGCAGCCAGGACCGGTGACCGTCCTGCAGGTGAGGTTCTGAGATGACCCGCGCCACCCCCCTGCTCACCGCACTGACGGCCCTGCTGCTGGTGCTGCCCGCCTGCTTCCTGCCCACGTGGGACGACCGTCCCTGGACCGACGACGACGACAGCCGCCCACCCCTCGACGACGACGACGACGACACAGGCACGGACGACGACGACACAGGCACGGACGATGACGACGACACCGGCGGTGACCTCGCGCTGACCGGCACGGCGAACATCAACGGCCAGATATGGGGCTACCCCGCGAGCTGCATGGCCAACATGGACGGCGAGGTCGACGCGGCCCGCACCGAGGTGGACGGCGACGGCACGTGCCTGCTGTGGGGCTACCTCGAGGTCGCGCTGGAACTCAACGGCGACCTGAGCGGCGCGGCGTTCGACGGCACCCTGGTCATGTACGATCCGACCGGCTACGTGACCTTCAACATGACCGTCCCGATGTCCGGCGCCTGGGACGAGGGCGCCGGCACCCTCACCGGCACCGGCTCGGTCAACGACCCATCCTACGTGGTCGACGCCAACCTCAACCTGCACTCGGTGGACTGACCCCTACGGACTGAACGCATGCCGCGCCGACCGCGGCGCCGTGCCGGCAAACGGCGGGAAGCTGAGCGTGGCCATCTCGCGGCTGACGCACGCCTCGAGCGCCGAACCGCTGAGCCCCTCGGTGACCAGCCGGGCGCGCTCCACGCGGCCGTCGGGCTGGACCTCGAAGCGCACCCATACGCGGTCCGGGAGCGTGCCTCCGCTGGCCTTCTCCGTGGTGAAGCAAGCCTGCACGGCCGCGTTGGAGCCGACGATGAACTGCACCGTCGCCGGGGTCACCACTTCGGCGCCGCCAGGCAGGTCCGAGTCCGCGGCCGCGGTCGTGTCCGGATCGGGGGTGGGATCCTCACCGGCCGCGGGCTTGAGTTCTGCGCGGGCGGTCGTGATGCCGGTCTCGGGGAACCGCCCGCTGACCTGCACGTCCACGTATCCGTCCTTGCGCAGCGTGGCCGCGTAGGTGCGCCCCGGCGTGCCCTGCTCGAAGCGGTAGGAGGTGCGGCCCAGCCGGCGGCTGCCCATGTACACGTCCGCGCCGCCGGGTGACGACGAGAAGATGATCGCGGGCTTCAGCTCCACGGCCGCGTCACCACCCCCGGCCTCGGCGGATGCATCGCCACCGTCGACGTCCTCGCCCGCGTCACCCGGATCGAGGGCGCTGTCGTCGTCGTCCGCAGCCGCCACGGGCGGCGGCGGTTCCTCGCCGGCCGCGTCCTCCACCTCGATCTCCACGACGGCGGAGCCGTCGTCCGGCGGAGGTACGGCCGCACCCCGCTGGGCGAACGCGCCGGCCAGCCACGCCGACCCCACCCCCACGCCCGCGGCCGCCACCAGCACCAGCGGGATCACGATCGCGGCGAACAGGCCCCAGCGCCGCTGCGGCTGAGCGACGCTCACCTGGTCGCTCTCCATCGGCCCCAGCGACTCCAGCTCCAGGCTCACGTGCCCCCAGGGCGAGGCCAGCGCGATCTCCGAGTCGCTGACCGGTGTGGGCTCGGCCGGTCCGTCCCCGCGCATCCACTCGGTGAGCCACGGCCCGAGCTGCTCCTCGCCCGGGAGCTGCGGGTAGATCTCCCGGATCGCCTGGCCCATCTCCGAGGCGTTCTGGTAGCGCTCATCGGGCCGCATCTGCAGGGCCTTGCGTAGCACCGCGGCGATCTGCGGCACCCGCTCTTCCACCGCGCTGATCACCGGCTGAGTCTCGCCATCGGCGATCTTGCGCAGCACCTCGTACAGCTTCTGGCCCTGGAACGACACCTCGCCGGTGACCATCTCCGCGATCAGCGAGCCGAGGCTGAACAGGTCCGAGCGCCGGTCGAGGGGATCGGTGCTCTCGCCCGTGGTCTGCTCCGGGCTCATGTAGGCCGGCGTGCCCTTGGTCATGCCCACGGTCTGGGTGCGGAAGAGGTTGGTCTGCGCCCGCGCCACGCCGAAGTCCATGATCTTGACCACCCCCTTGTGGGTGATCATCAGGTTGGCGGGCTTGAGATCGCGGTGCACCAGGTTGAGCGGCACGTCCGCGTCGTCCGTGGCCGAGTGGGCGTGGTCAAGCCCGTCACAGATCTGGATGGCAATCTGGGCCACGATCCGCGGGGGGATCTCGCCCTGTACCGGGATCTGCCGCAGCACCTGCTCCAGGGAGAACCCATCCACATACTCCATGGCGATGTAGTAGATGGTGCCGATGCGATCGAACTCGTAGGTCTCGACGATGTTGCGATGATGCAGGAAGCCGCCGAGCCGCGCCTCGTTGATCAGGGCCTTGATCTGCTTCTTCTCCTGCGCGACCTGCGGCAGGATCTGCTTGATCGCCACTTCCTTGCGGAACCCCATCGGTCCGGCACGGACCGCCCGGTAGACGCGGGCCATGCCGCCCACACCGAGTTCCGCCAGCAGGACGTACTTGCCGAATTCGACGGGTTCCTTGAGCACTGCTCAGAGGGTAGCGGCTCGCGCGCCCGTGGGGAAGCGGTGCGCTACGGTTGGCCGGGGCTGCGGAAGTCCCGCGGGAGCGGGGCGGTCCTACTGGGCCAGGTCGGACGCGTCGCGCGGCTCGATCTTGGCGTTGTCGTACGAGTAGTACATCGGACCCGTGATGGCGCTGAAGGTGGCGCCCATGGCCGGGTTCTCCTCGAAGAACAGGTCGTCCACGCGCAGGCAGCTCTCCACCTCGAACTCGCCGAAGTCACCGTCCGGGTCGTCCGGGTTCTCGCTGCTGACCGTCACGTTGGACACGGTGACCAGCACGCTCTGGTAGGCCCCCATGTCGGCGCCGCCCGTGCCCACCGCGCAGGCGTCCACGGCCGTCGGGGTGATGGTGGCGGTGCCCACGACCTCCACGTCGGCGGCGTCCGCGAGCTCGAGCTCGGCGAGGCCGTAGTACTCCTTGTACAAGCCAGTGATGTTGATCTCGTTGCCGACCACCACGACGCTGCCCAGGTCGGCCTCGGCGCCGTTGGCCACGTACACGTAGATGCCGCCGTTCTCGGCCGCGCCCGGCTCCTGGATGAAGAACCCCGGAGGCGCCTCGGACAGGGGGCTGGTCACGACCACGTTGGCCAGGTAGACGGTCGACTTCTCGGCCACGCCGCCGGTCTGCACGTCGTAGATGGTGTCGTCGGCCACGGTGTCGTCGTCGTCGGCCACGTCGTCGTCGTCGGCCGCGTCGTCGTCGTCGTCGCCGGTCGGGGTGACCGGGCAGCCAGGCAGCACGGCCAGCGACACGCCGACCAGCATCGCGATCAGGAGCACGAACAGGTTCTTCATCGGACCCTCCCGAGGGTGTATGAGTTGGTGCGGCGTTGCTACCACCCGGGTGAGGGATGGTCAAGGGTATTGATGGGGTCGGAGGAAGACCCTCTATTTCGCAATCCCAGCCGCCACCAGGTGGTCGTACAGCGCGTCGGCCACCACCACGTGGCCCTCCACGCTGAGGTGCACGCCGTCGATCAGGGTGGCCTGGTCGACCTTGTGGGTGTCGAGGTAGTCGTACACGTCCGGCGAGATGGCCTGCTCGTCGGCCAGGGGCAGGTAGTCGTCCTCGAACAGCACCTGGCGGATGCCCATCCAGTAGCGCGCCACCCGCTGCACGCTGCCCTCACGCTCCAGCATCAGGCCGTGGCGGCGCTCCACGTCCCACAGGATCACGGGCAGGTCGATCACGTCGTGCCCCGGGTGGTGGCGGATGACCTCGGTGTAGGCCTGCTCGTGCGCGCCATAGGGCCAGGGGTAGAAGGTGCTGCGCGGCTCCACCGCGTACAGGATCTGCAGGTGGTGCTGCTGCTCGACCTCCACCAGTCGCTGCAGGGCCCGACGGTAGCGGTACGCGGGCTGGCCGAACATGGGCAGGCCGTCGTTGACCCCGAAGCAGAACACCAGCAGGTCGAACGCGATCTCGCCAACGATCGACTCCACGTGGGCCACGCCCTGCTCGGTGGTGGAGCCGGGCACACCCATGTTCACCACCTCGAACCGCTCGCCCGCGGCCGTGCGTCGGCGCTCCAGGCGACGCTCCAGCAGCGCGGGGTAGACCTCGTCGTCCTCCACGCCGTTGCCGAACGTGACGCCCGTTCCGAACACGGCGATGCGATAGGTGCCCTCGGTCTTGTCCGCCTCGATGTCGTCCGCCCCCCGGTACCCCCGCGAGTTGGTCGAGTAGTGGAAGCTCATGGTGCGGTAGTAAGGCGGCATGCGGCCGTCGCGGGTGACCAGGTGGGGGATGGCGGGGATCACGCAAAAGGCGTCCCGCTGGCCGGGGGTGGCCTCGAGCACCACGGCCGCGTCGTGCTCCACGGTGTGGTCGAAGTTCGTCGGGGGGTGGAACTGCAGCAGCGGGCAGCCGAGGAACCACCATACGCCATAGGCGAGCCCGGCCACGGCGACGACCCCGATCCCCGGAGCCAGCCACCCGCGCCACGACCGCTTGCTGCGCCTCCTCCGCCGCCGGCTCCGCCGCCGGCGGCGCGGCCTCCTCGCCATCGCCTTGCTCCATGCCTGCCGTCCCGCCCGCGCGAACGTCGTCGCGGTGCCGGGCTCGTCTTGCTATCGTAAGTGATCCCTGAGGTCGAGGGACAACGAGGCCAGAGAGGGACTCCCCGTCGCTGGAGGGACGGCGCGGGTAGCGGCCTCACGCGAATGGCAAGCGCGCCCCACAAACGACGATCGCGGCGCCGCCGCGATCCGCGTCACCACGTCCGCTGGACCGCGATCGGCATCGCGGTAGGGCTGGCGTGTGCCCTGTTCCTGTGCGGCCGGGCCCTGCCCCAGCCGGGCGCGCCCAACTCGGTCGTGTACGTGGGCTGGAGCACCTGGGACAACCACGGCACGCAGTGGTACCACTGGGTCCTGCACCGGGCCCTAGCAGTCTTCGGGGAAACTCGATTCCCAAACGATTAGGATCACTTAGGAATC
>CAZXHG010000005.1:27228-85764 GCA_964639985.1 uncultured Rickettsiales bacterium | reverse complement strand
TCCATCGGGGTACGGACACACCCGGCCGGGTAGATCCCGGTGCGGCGGCTCTCGTAGGGGAAGCAGATGAAGTGCGAGGCCGGGAAGCCCCACTCCAGAACCGGCAGATCGGGCCCCTGCCGGTAGTCCAGGTTGAGGATCTCCGTGCCCTCGTGCGCGACGAGTTCCTCGGCCTTGTCCACGGCCTTCTGCCGGATCTCCTCGTTCTCGCCGGTCTCGGCCACGACCTTGGCATGCTCCAGCGCGCGGATGGCCTCGCCGTCGGCGGAATTGGGCACCATGCCCGCCGCCAGCACCACGAGGTCCACCTTCACCTCGATGGCCTCGCCTTGCATCGTGTCGCGGGCGCTGACGATCAGCCCCCCGTCGTCGTCGCGCCGGACGCCGGTCACCTCGCCACGGGTCGGGAAGACGCCGGGATCCTCCTGGACCTGGGCGTAGAAGTCCTCGAACTGCCCCGGCGTGCGGATGAACTCGTAGAAGATGTAGGCCCTGGCCTCGTCGTCGCCCTGGCGCAGGTACAGGGCCTGCTTCAACGAGGTGAGGCAGCAGATCGACGAGCAGTAGGAGTGGCGGGCCACGTCCCTGGAGCCCCCGCACTGCAGGAACGCGATGCTGCGGACCGCCTTGCCGTCGGAGGGGCGTGTGATCCGGCCCCCCTCCTTGACCATCTCTTCCAGGTCGACGTTGCGGACGACGTCCTCGATTTCGGTGTAGGGCAGGTCACCCGCGTCCTTCGGCCGCCATCCGGTCGCCTGGATGATGGAGCCGGCGCGGAAGGTGTCCAGCACCTCGCCGTTGCCGCTGGCGCTCAGCGTCACGTCGAACAGCCCGGGCGCTCCGGTGATCCTGCTGGTGGTCGCCGAGGTGTAGACCTCGATGCGGGGATTCTCCCCGATCTCCTCGATCAGGGCATCGATCCCCGTATCCTCCAGTTCGCGATAGGGCGCCTTCGTGGGGATCGACAGGTGCTGCCTGCCCAGCCAGCCGCCCAGCGTGCCGGCCTTCTCCACGAGCCGGACCTCGTAGCCCATCTTCGCCGCCTCGAGGGCTGCGGTCATGCCCGTGATCCCGCCGCCGACCACGAGCACGGTCCTGTCGATGGGCTCTTCGGACCTGAAGGGCTCCAGCGGCGCCATCTTCTGGATCTTCGCGATGTACATGCGGAGGTAGTCCTCCGCCATCATCTGCGTGTCCTCCTCGTTGGGCGGCTGGCACCGGACCACGTGGTCCAGCAGGGCCACCTTCTCGACGATCACGCCCTCGGGGAAGGCGTGCTCGCCATAGCGACGCGCCGAGATCCCGGCGATGACGACCCTGGAGAGCTCCTCAGCGCGTACGGCCTCGATCATGGAGGCCAGATCCGCCCCCTCGCAGGAATCCACCGTCGTGCAGAAGGGCACGTCGTACTCGCCCGTGGCCACCGCGGTCAGCGCATCGATGTCGAGCGCATCGCCGATCCCGTATCCCGTGCAGATGAACACACCGATCTTGTCACTCATCGGCTCATCCCCCCTCGCGGAAGCTCCGGATCGCCTTGAGCGCGGCTCCGGTGGCGTCTCGAGTCGTTCGAGCGACGTCGCAGGGACGTTTCGCACAACCTGCCGATTGCAGGAGCTCGACGCCCTCGCCTCCAGCGACGAAGCCGTGCGCGTCGGTGTCCATCTCGAAGGGGAGATCGAGGTCGGGGATGTCCGGTACCATGCCCGTGGCCAGCACGACCAGGTCGAACCGATCGTGCAGGCTCTCACCCGACACCGTGTCCTCCACATCCAGCGTCAGGTCACCGCTGTCGGGCACCTCGCTGATGTCGGCGACCTTGCCCTTGACGAACGACACGTGCTCGTCGCCCAGCATCTCGTAGTAGAACGTCTCCAACCGGCCGACAGCACGGATGTCGATGTAGAACATGGTGGCCCTGGCGTCGGGGTTGTGCTCCCGCAGGAACCTCACCTGCTTCAGCGAGGCCATGCAGCAGACCGCCGAGCAGTAGGGGAGGTGGTTGACATCCCGCGAACCCGCGCACTGGACGAAGGCCACGTTCTCGGCTTTCCGGCCGTCCGAAGGGCGGACGATCTCGCCGCCCGTGGGTCCGTCGTGAGCAGCCAGCCTCTCCATCATGACGTTCGTGATCACGTTCGGGAGCTGCCCGGCGCCCAGGTTGTCGAGCCGGGTGACGTCGTAGGGGCGCCAGCCCGTGGCCAGGACGACGGACCTCACCTTGACCTCGATCTCCTCGGCCACCTGGTCCAGGTCGACCGACCCGGCGGGGAGGCTCTCCGCCAGCGCCCTCGCGTCGGCATCGGACACCCCTTCGAGGTCGAGGATCGGTACCGGTGGATAGGCGTGGCCAGTAGGCGTGTACAGCACCTTCGTCCTGTCCATGCCGTAGTTGAAATCGTTGGCCCGTTCGAGGTCGATCCCGTCCGTTGCCGACTCATCCAGCAGGTGTGCACCGACCACGTACCTCGGCCTGACCTTGATCCTGGCCTTGAGGTTGTCCAGGTCGCCCGAGATCTCCTCCACCGTGGCCAGGGTATAGGTGGTGATCCTGGGGTTCTGCCTCAATCGGCGCACATTGATCTCGAATCCGCACGCCGGCGGACACATCTTGGGGAAGTACTGATGCATTCGCATCACGCGCCCCCCCAGATACGGCTCGCGTTCAACGAGTATGACGTCGCGGCCCAGCTCCGCTGCTTCCAGCGCCGCCGTCATTCCGGCGACACCACCACCGATCACAAGGATTGGTCTCCCCTGCGCATCCATGAAACTCCCCTCATACCGGATCCCTCAGCTCCGGCCCTTCGCTCACGCTGTCAAGAGCGAAATGTGAAGTCAAGACTCATAAAAATAGCCGTAACGTCCGTCTATTGTGCTGACTATCTGTACCCTGGAATCTCGATGTGGAGATGGCTGACGCCGCGTCGAGGCGGGCTTCATCATCAACCCGCCGGGGCCGATTGTCTAGTGTTTTCGTAGTGTTTTCAGGCTGCGTGGATCCGTGGAGGCGTTGCCCAATCTCGTTTCATTCACCTCCTGGATCTGGTAGTTTGAACTCGAGGGAATTCAACACGGAGGGGTCATGACTGCGACCGGAAAGATCCTGATCGTTGAGGACAGCGAAGAGAACATCCTGTTCCTCCGCCAGATACTCGAGGATCACGGCTACGACTACAACGTGACACGCAACGGCGCGGAAGCACTGGCATCGATGGAGCAGGAACGACCCTCACTCGTTCTGCTGGACATCATGATGCCCAAGAAGAGCGGCGCGACCGTCCTGCGGCGGATGAAGACATTGCCGGAGCTCCAGGAGATCCCGGTCATCGTCGTCACGGGGACCGGCGAGATCACCGGCGTGGACATGCATACCGGCGAGGAACTCGAGAAGAAGACCTACAAGGACGACTTCAACCGCGAGTTCGGCCAGGAACTGCGCAAGCGGATATTCGGTATGGAGCCCGACGGTTTCGTCGACAAGCCCATCGATCCGCTCCTGCTGGTCGAGAAGATCCAGGATCTCATCTCCTGATCGGATCTTCCCCGGTGCGCCGAGCCGGGCCGGCGGGTGGGATTCAGCGCGACAGCGATGAGACAAGAAATTTCTCCGCCTGACATGCCACTCCAGGCCGGAAAGGAGCGTTTTCCCAGGGTCCAGTGGCGTATCATGCTACGGGAGCTACCACTGCTCCTGGTTCTCTGCGTCTGCTTCCTGATGTGGCTCGACCAACAGCAGAGAGCGGAACTCGACGCGTACGACACGGAACTCGCCAGGCTGTCGGCAGCCGTGACCGTGTCTGCCGTCGAGAAGGCGATGACGACCCAACCTTCCGAACCGAGCGACCCGGCCCACCGTGTATGGAACCAGCTCGCGGAGCACTTGGCCCTGGACGAGAGTGTCAGCATACAGATCGTCGACGCCCAGGGCGTGGTGGTCCACTCCACGGATCCGCACACCGAGCACCAGGACTACTGCATCACGGATACGGCCTGCACGCTGTGCCATGAGGGAGGTTCGGAGGAGGCGACCACGAAGTCCCTGTACCACGAGGGAGCGGACGACACGCGGGTTCGCCTGTACGCCGCTTCGCTGGGGAACGCGGAGGAGTGCCACACGTGTCATGCCAGCGACGGGGTGAAGCTGGGCACGATCTACGTGGAACACCCGCTCCAGCGCACGGAGAGGTTCATCAGCCGGACGAGGAACGGCCTCATCGCAGCGGTGGTCCTGGCGTACCTGGTGTCACTGCTCATCACGGGACTGGTCACGCGCCGGTACATCGACAGGCCGCTGAAGTACCTGCTGAGGGGCGCGCGAGAGATCGGCGCGGGAAACCTGGATTCGACCGTGGAGCTGCCGGAGCGGAGCGAACTCTCCGTGCTGGCCGACGCGTTCAACCACTCCACGAGACAGCTGAAGGAGAGCATCCAGGAGATCGAGTACCAGCGGGACGATCTCCGTACGCTGTACTACATCGCCGATCAGCTGGGCCAGCGCGTGGAACCCGAGGAACGACGACGCCGGGCCGTGGAGCTGGTCGGCACGATCTTCGAATCCGACTGCTTCCTCATCGCGGGCCATTTCCATCACGAATCCCGGATGTTCGACGGAACGCTGACGTACCTCGACGAGCATTCCCAGATCGTCGAGGTGCCGTTCGGTGACCCCGATGACCTGCCGGAGATCTCGTTCTACGCTCCCACCATCGTCGACCGGTGGATGGCCGGGGACCTGGACGGCCACCTGATGATCCGGGACGGGGCCAACGTCGGCTATCCCCTGGAACGACGCAATCGCCGCCTGGGGCTGATCATCGCCCCGGCGCTGCCGCCGAGCGCGTTCAGGGATGGACGCCCCACGGCTGCCAATCCCCGGGTCGTCAAGGCCTTTGCCAAGCACCTGGCCCTGGCGCTCGACCTCTCCGAGCTCCGACGCGAATACCTCCAGCAGGGGAGGCTGGCTGCCGTGGGCGCGGTCGTCGCCGGGCTGTCCCACTGCCTCAAGAACACGCTGAACGGCCTGCGGGGAGGGGTGTACGTGGTCGATCGGGCCATGGAGAGCAATAACCCCGACCGGCTCGAGCAGGGGTGGAAGGTCCTGACCAGCAGCGTTCAGCAGATCGAGCGGCTCTCGCTCGACATGCTCTACTTCTCCCGGGCGCACCAACCGAAGCTGACCCTGATCGATCCCAATCGGATCCTGAAGGAGATCGTGGCCCTGCTCACCAGGTCATCCGCCGACCAGGGCGTGGAGGTGCGCGCGGACCTCGACGTGGACATCGGCAAGGTCCACCTGGACCGGCTGTCCATCTACCGGGTCGTGCTCAACCTGGCGACCAACGCGGTCGATGCCTGCGTCGAGTCCCCGGACGGGGGAGACCTGGTCGTGATCCGGAGCCGCAGCACGGACGATGAGGTGCTGATCTCCGTCGAGGACAACGGCGTGGGCATGTCCGAGATCACCCGGAAGCGGATGTACGAACAGTTCTTCTCGACCAAGCTGGGCCGGGGGACAGGGCTCGGTCTCCCGGTCGTCAAGAAGATCCTGGAGGAGCAGGGGGGGGCGCTGGAGGTCGAATCGACCCTCGGTCGGGGATCGACGTTCACGATCCGCCTGCCCCGGATCACTGCTCTGGACTGAGGGGCCCCGGTCGCTGCCACTCCGCCGCGGCCAGGTCTGCGCGCCCCCCCAACAGCGGAGCCACGGTCGCGGCCGACACCAGGCGGCGGACCACGGGGCCGTGCCACGGTACGGGTCCATCCTCTCCTACAGTTCGATCCGGCCGTCGTCGGCCACCCGCCCGGGCAGATCCAGCCCCTCGGCCATGGCCATCACCGCCTCGAACAGCTCTGCGCGCTCCCGCCGCAGCCGCACCAGGGCCGCGCGTCGGCGCGCCCGGGTCAGCCGCACGCGGACCGCGCGGGCGGTCTCGCGGACCAGCCGCACGTAGCGCAGCGCCACGATCCCGCCGAGCACCCCCAGCAGCACCACGAACAGGCCGGCCAGGACCGGGGCGTCCGGGATGGCCGGGAACAGGGCCTGCATCCGGTGATGGGTCCACATGGTGAGCGCGCCGGCCGCGATCCAGGAGATGGGGAAGGCCACCGCCCCGAACAGCACCTTGATCGTGGCCTCGTCCTTGCGCTTCCGTGACAGCATCCGCGTGAGCACCCACAGGCCGATCGCCACGGGCAGGTTGACCATGTAGCCCACCAGCAGCAGCGGGGGCAGCAGCAGGTAGACCGCGGCCACCTGCAGCAGCAGGATCGCACCCAGCAGCGGCGAGGCGAGGCGCGGATTGCGGTCCAGCTCGTGGTCCTCGATGCGCAGCGCGCGCAGGTCCTCGTCGTACTCCTCGATGCGCGCCCTGAGCGCCTCCACCCGGTCGGGATCGGTGCGCAGGCGCTCCCGGTAGGCCTCCCACACGCGGGCGAAGCCCAGGGTTCGTTCCAGCATGGCGGGCTTGCCCGGATCGGAGCCCGCGCGGCGGGCGCGCTCCGCGCGCACCAGCTTGCGCGTGCGGTGCATCAGGAAGTGCAGGTCCCAGCTCTCGGTGGCCATCACCGTGTGCTCGAGGATCCGGTCGATCTCGGCCGTGAGTGCACGGCAGCGATCCCGGGCCCGTTCCTCGGGCTCGTCTGCGGGCGGGGTGACATCCAGTTCGGGCGGCAGCTCGATCGGCCCGTGGTAGGCCACCAGCGCGCTGGAGCGGAAGTCCCGCTTGGCGTCGTAGTGCAGGCCCACCGGGATCAGCGCTGGCGGCGGTTCGCCCGCGGCCATCAGCTGCCGCGACCGGTAGTAGAACCGCGCAGCCCCGGTCTTGAGGTCCACCGCGTGTGGGGCGTCGTGGCTCCTCCCCTCGGGGAAGAGGCAGGAGAACGAGCCCGCGGCCACCCGCCGGGCCAGGGCATCCAGGCTGCCGAGGTTGGCCTGCCGGCGCACCTCGGGGTCCATGTCGGCGGTGTCGCTGGCGCGGCGGATCGGGACCGAGCCCAGGGCCCGCATCAGCGCGCCGAGGCCGGGCCAGTGGAACAGGCTGTGCCGCGCGCCAAACACCACTTGGTGGGCGAAGGTCGCCAGGATCAGGCCCGGATCGACCATACCGTTGGGGTGCCAGGCGACCAGGATCCCACCGCGGTCGTCGGGCAGCTCGTCCAGGCCGGCCACCTCCACGCGGCGGAAGAAGCTGCGGACCAGCGCGCGCACGAAGGCCACGGCCATGCGGTAGGGTCGCGAGCGGGTGGGAACCTGGACGGCCACCACGCCAGTCTATCCCGCGGACGTGGAGAACTCCCCCAACGAGGGGACGAGCGTCTGCAAATGTCATCAGGCATTGATCTGCCGCCCCGACAGGGATAGACCGGCGTTCGACAGACATCCCCTGCAGCCCGACCGACGGGGCTGCGTGGTCGGTCAGCCCCGGAGCCCTGGATGGACGTTCAAGCGACACTGTTCGGCTTCTTCGGCGGCCTGGCCCTGTTCCTGTTCGGCATGAACCTCATGTCCGACGGGCTCAAGAAGATGTCCAACGCCGTGTTCAAGCGGGTGCTCAACGCGCTCACCCGCAACCGCTTCCTGGCCATCGTCGTGGGGCTGCTGATCACCTGCCTGATCCAGAGCAGCAGCGCCACGTCGGTGATGGTCGTGGGTTTCGTCAACGCCAGCCTGTTGACGTTCACCCAGGCGGTCGCGATGGTGCTCGGCGCGGACATCGGCACCACCATCACCGCGTGGCTGGTGTCGGCCCTGGGCCTGGGCAAGTTCAGCCTCTCCAGCTACGCCCTGGCAGCGATCTTCGTCGGGTTCGTGATCAACTTCACGGCCAAGAAGCGCAAGCGCAAGATGATGGGCCAGGCGATCCTCGGCTTCGGCCTGCTGTTCCTCGGCCTGGGCACCATGTCGGAGGGCCTGCGCTCGATCAAGGAGAGCGCGCTGCTGATGGATTTCTTCGCCACCTACGGCGGAAACCCGTTCCTGGCGCTGGCCATCGGCGTGGTCGTGACGGTGATCATCCAGAGCAGCTCGGTGACCATCGCCATCATCCAGCTGATGGCGTTCCAGGGCATCCTGGGCCTGGACGCGGCGCTGCCGCTGATGTTCGGCGCGGACGTCGGTACCACCATCACCGCACAGCTGGCGGCCATCGGCGGGACCAAGGGGGCGCGCGGCGTGGCCATGGCCAACACGACGTTCAAGCTGCTCGGGGTGTTGCTGTTCCTCCCGCTGCTGTTCAGCGGCGTGCTCGAGTCCACGGTGCAGGCGATCCTGCCCAGCGAGATCGACCCGTCGACCGGCACCAACGGCCTGATCATGGCGCAGATCGCGGCCGCCCACACGGTCTACATCGCGATCAACGTGGTCATCTTCTCGACCCTGCTGTGGCCCATGCTGCTGCGCATCGCCCGCTGGGCGGCGCGCATCAAGGAGGACGAGAAGTTCGGCAAGGACACCCGCTACCTCGACCCGCTGCTGCTCGCCACGCCGCCGATCGCCATCGAGCAGTGTCTCGTGCAGCTGTCGTACATGACCCTGCTGTGCCACAAGAACATCGGCGCGGCGTTCGCGGCATTCGTGCACAGGAGCACGACCAAGGTCCGGGAGATCGAGGAGCGGGAGGAGCGGATCGACGAGCTCCAATCCGAGATCACCGACTATCTGGTCAAGCTGTCGCTGCGGGACCTGGCCGCCCGCGAGAGCCGCGCCATCCCCCGCCTGATCCACTGCATCAACGACGCCGAGCGCATCGGCGACCACGCCGAGAACCTGATCGAGCTGACCGAGACCTGCATCAGCGACAACCGCGCGCTGAGCGACGAGGCGAACCGGGAGCTGAAGGACTACTTCGCCCTCGTCGACCGCCAGTTCGTGTGCGTGCTCGACGCCATGGAGACCCGCGAGGTGCAGTCCGTGGGCGAGGCGCTGGCCCTCGAGGAGCAGATCAACGAGGACCAGGAGGAGATCACGCAGAACCACGTGGATCGGCTGGAGCGCGGGATCTGCACGGTCCAGGCCGGGGTGGTCTACCTCGACATGATCGCCAACCTGGAGAAGATCGCGGACCACCTGGCCAACATCGCCGAGCGCCTCGACGTGTGCGACGTGGGCAGCATCGAGCAGCCCGAATGCAAGGTGGACGGACCGGGGTAGACGGGGGACGGCGCGCAGGCACGTCACGAGTCCATCCGGATCACCGGTAGAGATGGCCCATCAGAGGAACATCGGCAGCTCCTCGTCGGCGTACACGCAGTCCGCGGGGTCGCCCACGTCCTCGCTCAGCTCGATGTCGTCGGCGTAGTGGGTGCGCAGGAAGTCGCTGCCCCAGCACTCGGTGGCCTCGAACTGCGCACCCCAGGGCTCGAGGTCGCCCCCGGAGATGCGCGAGTCGGCCCGCCCGGCGCCGTCGGCCTGCCAGCGGCAGCGCACCTCGAACAGCTCCAGGACGTCCTCGTCGGTGTCCTCGATGTTGTACTCGCCGGCGAACTCGAACCAGCCCCACCCGGCGGGATCGAGGTAGAAGGCGTTGCGGCTGGAGGCAGGCTCCTCCAGACCCTCGCCGAACAGGTCCACCAGCTCGATGTCCAGCAGCACCTGGCCGTCGCTGTTGTCGTGCGCGACGAACAGCGTGCCCTCGGTCACGTCCATCGCGCCCGGCTCCAGCTGCTCGTACAGCTCGAAGTCGAACAGGAAATCGCCCACGCCCTCCCGGGGCACGTCCCCGGCCATGAACGAACCGCTGAACGGCGCCATGGCCGGGCCGTCGGCGCCCTCCCACAGCAGCGCGTAGTCGAAGCGGTCCCCCTGCCGCACCATCTCCAGGACCAGGTCGTAGCCGGACTCCTGCGGGTACGGGCCCCACCGCCGCAGGTCCTCCTCCCGCTCGCTGATGGGCTCGGCCGAGATCGCCTCGACCACGTACAGCAACGCGTAGATGAACTCGTTGATCCCGGTCGCGGTCTGCACCATCCACACGGGATAGACGGCCACCGTGCCCACGTCACGCAGGGCCTCGCCCGGGGACGACGCCGATGCGTACACGCGAGGCTCACCAGCGTCGGGCACGCGGGTGGTGACGCGGTCCGCGTCCGGGATGGCCGCGAGGAACAGCGCGTCGTCCTCGAACAGCTGGTTGCTGTACGGATCGAAGCACGCCACATGGACCAGCACCGCGGCCAGCGCCAGCAGGCCCGCGGGCCCGACGGTCCGCTCAGAACGTGAAGTCGACAAGGCTGAACACCTCCACGTTGCCCACACTCAGGTCGTCGTCGCCGACGTCGTAGTACAGGTAGTTGATCCGGCCCTCGACCAGCAGCGAGGCCGTGCGATCCAGGCGCACGCCCACGCCGACCACGGCGCCGGGCAGGAATGTGAACAGGTCCTGCGGTGGCTCGAACACGGGATCGCGGAACGCGCGGTAGGCGTACAGCCCGCCGATGCGCAGGCCCGCGTAGAGCCGCAGGTGGCGCAGGTCCAGCCCGTAGCTGGCGCCGATACCGAAGCTGACCTCGCGAAAGATCAACGGGATGGTCTCGTAGCCGAAGTCGATGACGTCGTCCCGCCCGCCCGCGGCCACGTCGCCGAACAGGCGCAGACCGCGAACGCCGGCCAGGCGGTCCACGCCGACCTGCAGCCCGAACACGGGGATGGGCGGGAACAGCTCCTCGCGGGACCGCGCGTCGAGGAACGCCTGGTAGCCCAGCCGCACGGCCAGCTCCAGCCGCGGTCCGTGGGTCCGGCGCTTCGTGCGCAGCACCGCGCCCTTGGTCACGTCGTCGGAGTAGGCCACCTCGGCCATGCCGCCCGCGTCGGGCGCGGCCTCCCCGCCCGGAGGCACGTCGACCACCGCCTCCAGCAGGCTCACCGGGCCGCGCAGCTGGACCCGGTAGCGGCCCGCGTCCAGCGCCAGGCGGCGGACCTGGCCCGAGGCCACGTGCACCTCGGCCACGAACGTACGCCGCTCCTCGTCGAACACCAGGTAGCGCCCGGCAGCGCCCGGGCCCAGCACCAGGGCGCCGCCGTCGGGCTGGATGTCGGTCAGCACCAGATCGCCGGTGCCGGTCAGGTCGTAGTCGTAGGTCGGGTGCTGCACGCCGGTCCGCGTGCCCGCGGTGCGGTAGGTGGTCTCGCGGTAGAGGTAGCCGTACAGCTCGTGCAGCGTGACCCGGCCGTCGGCGTCGTCGTCGGCCGCGCCGCGCAGGCCGCTGACGAGGAAGTGGGTGAAGTACGACCCGCCGATCTCGTCGGACTCCTGGCTGAGCTCGTCGGCGGCCGACGAGCTCAGCACGACCTTGCCCCGCGCCGCGCCGCCGTCGCCCAGCTCCAGCAGGAACGACGGCGCCTTGACCGCGCCCTTGGGCTGGCCCTTGGCCCGGGTGGCCGCACCCGAGTGGCACGAGTCGACCATCACCAGCCGCACGTCCGCGCCCGACGCCTCCAGCCAGGCGTCGAGCTCGTCGAAGCCCAGCTCGGTACGGTCGAGCTCCAGGCCGTCGGGGTTGCCGTGGCCCGAGTAGTAGAACAGTAGCAGCACGTCGTCGCCCGGCTCGCGGGGCGCGCCCGCCACCCGGTCGGCCATCCGGTCCAGCTCGCGCAGCAACCCGACCCGCTGCACGCCACGCACCACGGTCACGTTCTCGGCCGGGAAGCCCCCCAGCTCGACCATCACCCGGGCCAGCTTGGTCGCGTCCGCCTCGGCGAAGTACAGCAGGTCCGCGCCCGCGCTGCCCTCGTTCTGGCCGACCACCAGCGCGTAGCGGTGGGTCCGCGCGCCCGCGGCCAGGCCGGGCAGCAGCGCGGCCAGCAGCACGCCGGCGAGCAGGTGGGCGCGACCGCCGCTCACTCGCCCTCCAGGTCCTTGTCGATCCAGGTGGTGGCGACCACGCCGGGCACGTGCGCCGGCAGATCGAGCCCGAGCACCGCCCGGGGATCGTCGCCGCCCCGCACCAGCGCGTCGTGGGCCGCGCGCTCCACGGCCAGCACGTCCAGCGACCGGTCGCTGAACACGGCCACGAACACCTCGGGGCCGGGCGCGTCGTCCAGCACCAGCGAGTCCTCCAGCACCACCTCCGAGCCGGGCACGACCTCCAGGCTGAGGCCACCCTCGTCCGGGTAGTAGCGGCTGATCACGCCGCGGCCGTCCACGCCTACCAGCACCAGGTTGTTCAGCGGGCCGGAGGTGTAGGCGAACTGGATGCGATCCCCGGGCCGCAGCGCCTCGCCGGCCGCGACCTCGACCACGGCGCCGTCGCGCAGCGCGTACATCTCCAGCGAGACCACGCCCTTGAGCCGGTTGAGCGAGACGGGATCCAGGGGACCACTGCGGTCCGGCGTGGGCGCGGGTGGCGTGGGCCGCAGGGCCACCACCAGCGCCACCGCGGCCACGACCATGGCGGCCGCCGCCCAGGTCCGCGGGCTGCTGGTCAGGCGGCGCAGCCCCAGCCACTGGTGCCGCCACCAGGCGCCGAGGGGATCCAGCGGAGCGGCCACGGGGTCGCGCTGCGGCAGGTCCCCGGCGCGCTGCAGCCAGCGCGGGTAGGCCTGCTCGAACGGATCGAGCTCCAATGCCTGCTCCCGCGCCCCGTCCATCTCCCGCACCACGGCCGCGCAGCGGTCGCAGCCGCGCACGTGCAGGGCCACCACCTCCCGCTCGGTCGAGGGCAGGTCGTCGGTGTGCAGCCGCATCAGGGCCAGGCCGCCGGGGCAGTCCCGCGACCCGTGGGTCTCGCCGTGCATGTTCTCGTCTCCGTCCGTCATCGCAGCACCGCCCAGCACACCAGGGTGACCAGCCGCATCACGTCCCGCTGCAGCGCCTTGCGCGACCGGCGCACGAACAGGGCCAGGCGCTTGCGCACCGTGGGCACCGAGATCTGGTGCAGCTCGGCGATCTCCTCCTGGGTCATGCCGTCCACGTAGTAGTTGACGGCCAGGTGGGCCACGTCCTGCGGCACCCGGTCGAGCAGGGAGCGCACCAGCTCGGTGCGCTCGATGGTCTCGTGGTCCAGCAGGCTGGCGCTGCCCATGGCCACACCGGGCCCCTGCTGGGCCAGCTTCTGGCGTCGCGACGTGCGATCGCGGATCAGGTTCAGCGCCAGGTTGGTGGTGATGCGGGTCAGCAGCGCGGCCGGGGTCTCGGCCGCGTCCTCGGGCCGGTAGTGGTGCAGCAGCCGGGCGAACGCCTCCTGGGTGATCTCGCGGGCGTCCTGCTCGTCGGCCAGGATGCGCAGCGCGCGATAGCGGACCAGCCCCGCGTAGCGGCGGTAGTAGTGCTCGGCCTGGGCCTCGGTCCACGTCATGGTCGTCATCCGGCGGCCGCGGGCGCGCTGCCCGCGGCCACCTCCCCTCGCTCAGAGCTCCACGTCGGACAGGTCCGGGTAGATGCCCGGCGTGAACGCGCAGTCGGCCTCGTCACCGAACGGCGCGGTCCAGCCATGGTCGTCCTCATGATAGACCGCCGAGAAGTCCGCACCCCAGCACTCGGAGATGTGGGCCTCCACGCCGAGCACGCCGGGCGTCACGGTCGAGTCGGCGCGGCCGGAGCCGTCGGCGAGCCAGCGGCTGTAGATCGCCATGGCCTCGTCGTCACCGTTGGCGTCGAGGTCGGCGATGAAGCCGAACAGCATCTCGCCGGCGCCCCCCGGCACGGACTGGTAGGCGTACAGCGCGTCCGTGGGGTCGTCGCCCGGGTACCAGGCGAAGTCCGAGAACAGGGCGGCCGACGCGGTCAGGGCCAGGTCGATCTCGTACTCGACCAGCACCTCGCCGGTGACCTCGCGCGTGGGATCCATCTGCTGGCGCGCGGTGTAGTCCACCGCGAACCAGCCCGTGCTCTCGTGCGCGCCGGCGCCGGGCTCGATCTGGCCCACCGCCTCGACCACGCCGTCGTCGAGGTCGCCGCCGCGGGGCCACTCCATCAGCGACCAGGTCCACGAGCCGTTCGCCTCCCAGGTCACGTAGAAGTACGTCACGCACGGGTCGAGCGCGTCATGGTCCAGCGGGCCCCAGGCCAGGGTGTACGGCCCGATCCAGGTGCCCTGGTAGGAGGTGATGTCGCCGATGATGTCCAGCACCTCGGTGATGTAGTCGTTCACGTCCTCGGTCACGTCGTGGGTCACGAGGTAGTAGTCCGAGTAGCCGTCCTCCCCGTCCTCGGTGAAGGCGATGGGCATGCCCACGCCGCCCGGGAGGTTGATCCGCAGCCGCTCGCTGTCGGGCAGCACGGCCACGAACTCGGCGGTGGACGGGGCGTCCTCGGCCGGGCCGACCTCGTCGAGGTCCGGCTCGGCGGGATCGAACAGGCCACAGCCGGGGGCCAGCAGGGCGATCGTCAACGTGATGAACAGAGCGATGATGCGAGTCATGGTGTCTCCTCGAGTGGGGTTTCTGCTCGGGGGAACACGGGGCTCGTGAGAATCCGAAACTTTTTTTTGGGGGGGGCGGAGGATCTAGCGGAAACCCAACCGGCTGGCTGCCTCCTGGGCATTGCCGTCGCCCAGGGAACGGAGCACCTCGCGGGCACGGGCGGCGTCGCCGCCGCGAACGGAGAAGGTGTTGTCGCGGGCGCCGGAAAAGGTCTCCAGTCGCGCGGCCGCCGCGCCCAGGGCGCCGCCGTCCATGGAGCCGGCGCGGGAGTCGATCACTGTCTCCATGGTGGACACGTACTGCCGGACCGTGTCGTGATCCACGCCCTCGTCCTCGAGCGTGCCACCGAAGCGATTGACGTCCAGCAGCTTGGTGACGGCCTCGCTGACATGGCCCTCGTACAGGTGCTGGTGCACGGCGCGGGCAGCCTGGATCCAATCCTCGCCGTGGGCCGGGTCGTTGCCTGCCTGCGCGCCGATGATCATGTCGTTGAGGCTGCCGCGCAGGGCGGTGTCGGCCGAGGTGTAGTCCGTGTCGGTGGCGATGTGGTTGCGGTACATCGCCTGGTCGAAGTGGATCATCTCGTCGATGTCGTCGAGCACGGCCTGCAGGTCGCTGCCGAGTTCGAACACGTCGAAGTGGGCGCCGTCGCCGTCCACCCGCAGCGACAGGAAGCGGAACAGCTCGGCCGAGTCGAGCTCGTGCTCGATCTCGAGGGGGCCGGCGTGACCGCCGATGGCGATGCTGCCGGTGAGCACCAGCCGGTCCGCCTCCAGCTGGACCGTGGGTTGCACCTGCAGCCGGACGCTGGCCGCGGCCTCCACACCGAGGCTGCCGTACAGCTCCAGGTTGGGCCCGGCGCCGAACGACAGGATGATGCTGCCCGTGGTCGCCAGGCTGCCGCTGTAGGCGCTCGCCGTGGCGGCCATCACGCCGACGGCGGCTGGCCCCGAGGCCACGGTGGCGGCGTGCCCTTCCAGGGAGTTCTCCACGGTGAACGCGCCCGAGCAGTCGAGCTCGAAGCGCGCCGTGCAGGCCAGCGGCGGGAAGATCGGGACCGAGGGACTGCGCGCCTCGCCGATGTCGAAGTTCACCGAACCGCTGGCGAGGTCCCCCTCGGAGGGTAGCTCGAAGGCAAAGCCGAAGGCCTCGGCCGAGAGCAGCGCGGGATCGTCGGCGGGACGCCCGTCCACCCCCTCCTGCAGGGCGGTCGAGGCGGCCTCGCCGCCGGCCACCGCCCGCTCGACCGCCCCGGCCTGCCCCTCGCCCGTGGTGTCGATGCCCTCGCTACCCCCGTGGGCTGCCGGTCCCCCCTGCCCCTGCACCACGTGGGTCAGCTCGTGAGCCACGACATCTGGAGAGGGCGAGGCCTCCTTGAATGCGACCTGGTCGCCCACCGCGTAGGCGTCGGCGCCCAGCCCCTCGCAAGCTGCCTGCGCCTCGGGGCCGGTGTGGGCCGTCACCTCGCCGAAGTCCTGTCCGAAGGAGGCCTCCATCTGCGCCTGGTGGGGCACCGTCCCTCCGGCGCCGGAGAATCCCGATCGGGCCACGGCCCCGGGATCGGTGGCCTGCACGTCTGGAACGCGCAGCCCCGACAGGGGTCCCTGGCCTCGCAGCCGGACCGGGCCACCGCCGCCCTCACCCGGGCCGTCGTCGCCGTCCCACATGGCGGTCGTGGGCTGCAGCGGGTCGGCCAGTGGATCGGCCAGCCGCTGCACGTCGAGGGGATCGGCGGTCTCGGTCGGGGGCGCGTCCACACCGGCCGCCACCCCCTCGGGCGGCGTCCTGCGCTTGGTCGACAGCAGGCGTTCACTCATGGGGGCCAGTATGGGGGCTCGGGCGTCGACGGGGAAGCTGAAAGTCCTCGGTGTCGCTCGACATCGAGGCACGTCGACGCAGGGGCCAGCGGCCCCGTCAGTCCACGAACAGTGCCCAGTCCCCCTCGTTGAGCAGGGCCCGGGCCGCGGCCTCGACGCCCATCTCCTCGACCATCGCGCGGATCCGGTCGGGCAGCTCCGGACGCAGCAGGATCGTGATCTCGCGGCCGTCGCCGGCGGTGAACACGGCCCAGGCCGCGCCCGTGGCCTCGCTGACCTCGATGTTGCGCTTGCCCAGGGTGCAGCCGCTGCCCAGCTGCACACCGTCGATCAGGCACGAGGCGGGGGGTTCCAGCGGGGAGTGCACGTGGACGGAGAGGTCGAAGTGGCCATCGCTGGCCAGCTCGGCCAGGGCCAGCTGGCCCATGCGGTAGCCCAGCACCAGGTACGGGCCGAGGTGGCCGTGGAACGAGGTCAGCAGGGCCTCGGCGTCGACGGTCGCGGTCGACGCGTGCTCGCCCGAGTTCGCCAGCGGCGCCTGCCACCGCTCCCGCAGCCAGGCCACGGCTGCCCCCGTGTCGACGACCTGCGCCACGCGAAGGGGACCGTCGTCCTGTTCGACGATCCGGAGTTCGTCCCCGGAATCCAGGGCGTAGCGCCGGGGGCGCTCCCGCACCACGTCGGGCAGCGCCATCGCGGCCGCGGCCAGCTCGTCGTAGATCAGCCAGTGGGGCGCGGCCACGGCCTGGCCCTCGAGGGTCCGGCCGATCCACTGCGCGGCCGGGCTGCTCCCCTCCAGGTCCCGCAGCACGGGCGCGGGATCGACGGGCGCATCCGGGATCACGTCCAGCAGCACGATCGGCCGGCCGCTGTCCAGCAGCACGCGCGCGGCGTCCACGTCGAACTCCATGTTCCACGCGGCCAGGCGGTCCCCGTCGAAGTCGACCGGCATCCAGATCTCGTGCACCCCATCGAGCGCCCCCGGGTGGTCCCGCTCGAGCCGGGCGAGGTTGGTCAGCGGTCCCAGCGCCAGGATCACCGGGCGCTCCCCGGACGCGAGCAGGGCCGGGAGGCGGTCGGCCACCGGATACGCGACGATCCGGCCACGCGGCGGGGCGAAGTTGGCCCCGCGCAGGCCGTCGACCCGCTCCCGCCAGCGGGGCGGCTGCCCGGTCTCGAGCGGCTCACCGCGCAGCACGGCCACGTCGTGCACGCCGCAGGCCTCGAGCAGACCGAGCAGGTTGTCCGTTCCCCGACCGACCGAGGCGGATCCCTCCACCGTGCTCACGACGCGCAGGTCCAGGTCCGCATCGGCCAGCAGCGCGAACAGGGCCCGCACGTCGTCCAGGGCCATGTCCGTGTCCACGATCAACGGACGGGTCGGGTGGTGGTGGTGCATGGACTCCTCTCCACGGGCAGGGCTGGCCGAGGCCATCAGGACCAGCATGCAGGATACGGCGTTCAGTCCTCGTACGGCCATACCAGCGGCATCTCCTTCAGGGTCCCGTAGACCAGGGGGCCGCCATCCTCGGCGGCCAGGTACTGGTCGGCGTACTCCAGCGCGCCATCCACGTTGTCGCGGAAGGCCACGTAGATGCTGGAGGTGACATGGTGGAAGCCGATGGACCACACCCTGGGTTCGAGCAGCGGCTCCCCCGCCCAGTTGGCGTCCAGCACCGCGATCATCTCCTCGGCTGACACGTAGTCGGCCAGGCAGGCGTTGTCCGGCACCTCCAGCACGCCGATGGACGGCTCGCCCGGCACGCCCGCGTCCGCCTCGGACGGGTAGTACGGCTGGCTGGTGGCGTCGATCTCGGACCACTGGTCGGTGAGGAACGCCCACAGCTCGCCGTTGGCCGCGCCGTCCCACTCCTCCAGGCAGGCCCAGTTGGCCGCGCTGGTGTCGGCCACGTAGCCGTTGGCCTCCAGGGCCATCAGCACCTCGGCGTCCGCGGTCCAGCCGCCGGCGCGGTAGGTGATCGGCTTGCCCAGGCCGTTCTCCACGAAGATCTCGTCGGCCTTCTCCAGCAGGGCCGTGTACTCGGCCTCGCTGTACGCGGAGTTGAAGATGGTCAGGCCGGTGTCGTCCCCCTCGTCGTACACGAACGAGGGCTCGTGCAGGCAGGTCACGCCCGCGGCCTCCACGAAGGAGCAGTAGGGGTGGATGTGCAGCCCGATCTCGGTGCCGTGGTCGTCGCGCATGCCCAGCAGCCACTCCACCAGTTCGGCGGCGCGCTCGGCCGACACCGAGGACTCGGTGAACGTGTACGGCCCCACGAACTCGGTCAGCCGCAGGTGCGGGTGGTCCTCGTGCAGCTGCTCGTGCCACTCCAGCTCGTGGTCGGCGATGTCCGGGTCGTCCCAGTCGACCGTGGTCAGGATGTACAGCGGGTGGGAGCGCACGAACGGCAGGACCGCGAACGCGATGTCGTCACCGTCCGCCTGCAGCAGCAGCTCGTGGCTGCCCGCGGCCAGCGACGCGATGTCCACCTCCCCGCGGAAGGCGTCGCCGTCCGCGACCAGCAGGTCGCCCGGTTCGCCTGCCAGCCAGGGCCGGATCTCGCCCACGTCCGGCGGGGCCACCACCTCCAGGTCGAGCACGTCGTGACCGTCGGTGGCCGCGTTGGCGACCAGGTTCCAGGTGCGGATCGGGGTGACGTCGTAGGCCGCGTCGTTCTCGGCTGGCGCGGCAGGCGGATCGCCGGGATCGTCCGGTACCTCCTCGGTGGGGCAGGCCAGGACCCCCGTGATCAGCGTGAGCAGGAGCGGAGCCAGGCAGCGTGACCGTGACATGTTGATTCACCCCGGTGGCAACGGGCCGATGGTACCCGAGAGCAGCGCGCGTGCGCCCTGATCGAGGCCGAATGCGTCGAAGATCACGCCGTCGATCACCGACTCCTGCGTGGCGATGGCGACCGAAGCCCCGCGGATCGCCTCGGCTGCGTGCTCCATGTACTCGTCCCACTCGTCCCGCTCGGCCAGGCCCAGCTTGCGCCCCAACAGGCGGCCGAGCGCGTTCAGCCGAGGCCCCGGCTCGAGGGTCCAGAACCGCTGCAGCTTCGTCGGCAGCTTGCGGCCCGCCTCCTGGTGCAGACGGCGCACCACCCGGCGTTGCGCGTCGTGACGCCGCCCGGCATGGGTGAGGCACCCATCGACCGCCTGCTCGATGGTCCGTCGCTGCTCGGCGGTGACGTCCGGGACCGGGACCTGGGCCACGAAGCTGCTGTACAGGGTCAACCGCCACACGCCGCCCCGCAGGGCGTCGGCCACGCCGCCGAGGAAGAACCACACCGCGCGGCTGTTGAGCAGGCCCACCAGGAAGAGGTCGTCGCTGTCGATGACATAGGTGTTCTGGTTGGAGAACACGCCCTGGCGGTCCAGCGAGAACTTGGGGCCCCTGGACATCATGGGGTAGGTGATCTTGGGCCCCTCGAACACGCGTCGGTACGCGGCCTGGGCCTGCTGCAATTCCCAGTACTGCTGCTTCGTGGCCCGCTTCTCCAGGGTCTCGCGGAATGGCGCCAGGTGCCGCTCCAGGCCGGGGTGGACGTCGATGTCCACCTCGCCCCGCGGCGTGTAGATCAACCACAGGTCCTCGCGCTGCACGCACCAACGCTGCAGGCTGCGCCCCTTGGCGTAGGGCACGACGTACCGCAGGGCACCCGGATCGACCTCCGCCAGCGCGGAGCGCTGCTCCCCGCTCAGCTCGAACGCCACGTCGCGGCCGGTCTTGAGGCCCATCACCGGCGGACCGTAGACCTCCCCCAGGGTGGGCCGCCCCTCGGTCAGCTCGCGCCGCAGGGCGAGCACCTCCTGCGGCTGCAGGTTCCAGCTGCCGCCGCGCAGCTCCCCCTGCAGCAGCTCGGCGCCGTCCTGGGCCAGGGCGCCCACCAGGTCGTCCACGGGCTCCTTGCCCAGCGCCAGGAAGCGCACGGGGTGGTCCGGCTCCGCGATCTCCTTTCGCGCCACCAGGATCGACGGCACGGTGTTCACCCCCTCGAACACCGGAACATCACCGAAGTCCACGATGGTCGTGAGGGTGCTCTCCCGGGCCAGGTACTCCCGCAGCGGACCGCCGCCGTTGGTCTTGAAGAACCCGGCCGCGCAGATGAAGCCCAGCGCGCCCCCGGGCCGCAGCAGCCGGTGGCCGAGTTCGAAGAAGTAGGCGTACAGGTCCGCGCGCTCGGCCGCGACCTGATAGTGCTCCTTCAGGTACGGCTTGAACGCCTTGAGGTGCTCCATGCGCACGTAGGGTGGATTGCCGATCACCACGTCGAATCCGCCGCGCTCGCCGAACACCTCGGGGAACGTGGCCCCCCAGTCGAAGGGCTGGTCCGTCCACGCCGGATCGGCGATCAGGCTGTTGCCCACCCGCAGGGAGTGCTCCAGGGAGGCCAGCGGCTTGTCCACGGACGCGGTCTTCAGCCACAGGGACAGCCGGCTGATGTGCACGGCCGCGCGGTTGATGTCCACGCCGTACAGGATGTCCGACAGGATGGTGCGGTCCGGGTCGAACAGGTCCCGCGTGCCGGTGAGCTCCTCCAGCCGCTGGTTGGCCCGCTCGAATGCGGCGGCGAGGTGATCGAAGGCCGCCACCAGGAACGCGCCCGAACCACACGCCGGGTCCAGGATCTTCAGGCCGCTGAGGTGGTCTCGCCAGCGACGCCAGAACGCGACCTCGGCGCGCTCGGAGCGCCACAGGATCCGGCCGTCGTCGTCGCGGACGCGCTTGTGGGTAGCCTCGACGAGCAGCCGCTCGAACGCCTCGTCGAGCACCGCGCCGAGGGACAGCTCGACGATGGTGGCGGCCACGTGATCCGGGGTGTAGACCACCCCCTCCCGCTTGCGTCGGCCCTGCGCGCCCCGGCCGGACCGCGGCCCGGCCGGGACGTTCTGGCGCAGGACCTCCAGGTCGGTGATCGACTGCTCGAACAGGTGGCCCAGCACGCGCACGCTGGCCTCGTCGGCGAAGTCGTACTCCCCGATCTCCTGGAACCTGCGGCACACGTCGTCGGACAGCACGAGCGCATCCAGCTCCGGATCCGGTGCGAAGATCTCCCCGCCGTAGGCCGGGATCCCCAGCGCGTCGTTGCCCTGGTGGATGGAGCGGAAGACGCCCTTGAAGTTGTCGAACACGGGCCGCGGGTTGAACGCATCCCGCTGCCGCCACGCGCGGTCGAGCAATCGGCCGTCCCGGAGCAAACCGCGGTCCTCGGCGAACGCCACGAACAGCACCCGGTCCAGCACGGCCTGGGCCAGGTCCACGGCCCGGGCCGTGTCCACACCGGGGTTGCAAGCCGCGATATCCGCGATCAGCTCGTCCAGGATCGTGCGCCAGTGCCCGTACAGCTCCGACGTGATCTCCTTCTCCACCTCGTCGGAGCGCTGCAGCAGTTCGAGGGTGCGACCGGTCAGCAGGTTGTCCGCTCCCAGCAGCAGCTGGAAGCGGTGGTAGGCGCGCGGCTCGGTCAGGCCGGCGAGCTCGAAGCCCTCGAACGCGTCGCGGCCATAGCCCATGGCGTACAGCCGCAGCTCCACGTAGTTGGAGACCAGCACCCACTTGCTGCCCGCGCAGTCGATGGCGTACTCCCACGCCTGCTGCACCGGGGTCTTGTGGCGGTCGGACATGATCCGGTCCAGGCCGGTCCTGGCGCCCTTGAGCTCGAACGGCGCGAGGATGCGGGTCTCGTCGGCACTGAACCGTCCCAGCGCCCGATCGGCGAATCCCCGGCCGATGGACTCCTCCCCGGCCACGGTCCACTCCGGTCCGCTGCCGAAGCCGCGGTAGCCCAGCACACCCACCAGGATCTGCTCGGTGAACGGACCGTGCAGCGGCACCTCGCCCTGGCCGCGGATGGAGCCGTCGTGGATGGTCGCGGCCCAGTTCTCCAGCAGCGTGCGGCGGGGTTCGGGGATGTCGGTGGCGGCAGCGTCGAGCAGGGGGTCGATGACCTTGGGGTGGAACAGCGGCATGGCGCACCCTTTGTACCAGTTCGGGCGGTGGCGCAGCCGTCGAACTAGATCGCGCCGAGCACGTACGGCGCGCACAGGCCCTGGACCTGGCTCTCGGCCACGCCGTCGCGCACGAGGCACATCTCGATGCGGGCGCGGATCGGCACGGGCACGGTCCAGCCCAGGCTGCACGGAGCCCAGCCCAGGCACGCCGCCTCGTACTGCACGGGCATCGTGAAGTGGAACCCGTAGGCGCCGTCGTCGGACGTGTTGACCATGGCCTCGTACCGCGACGAGGTCCACACCTCGGACCCCATCAGGTCGTCGGGATCCTGCGCGCTGATCGGCGGGAGGGAGTGATACAGGCCGAGGAACGACGTGATCGTGGACTGGACCGCCTTGCCCACGCTCCTCATGCACGTCACGCCGCCGCTGCTGACACACCCGGAGAACGCCGTGGCCACCGCCGCGCTGACCTTGATCGCGGTCTCCAGCCCGGCGATCGACTGGTCGATGGTGAGGGTCGGGGAGTAGTCCCGCTCCATCAGCGTGATGTTCATCAGCAGGCCCAGCTCCCGGTCGATCGGCACGGCGCCCGCTCCGCCGATGCCCGGCAGGATCGACAGCCCATGGGCGCGCAGATCGGCCAGATCGCCGGGGTACTGCTCCCCGGTCGAGTCCGCGTCCGGCTCGTGGTCGTTGCCCGAGGCCACGTCCACGCCGTCGCCGCAGCACCAGCGATCCGACACCGTCTGCGGAGCGCCGAGGTTGCACAGGCCGTTGGTCAGCCTGAAGTGCAGGTAGGGCTCCTCGCCGGCGAACCCGTCCGCGCCCTCGTCGGGGATGGGGTTGCCCGCGGCGCTCGTGTACGCGTACTGGGGGTGGGCATACGGCGCCGAGTTGTTCAGCACGGTCATGCCCATCCAGCGCAGGGTGTACTCCAGCGGGCACCCGGCCTGGGGATGCGGTCCGGTGTCCGTGCCGTCGATGACCTCCCCCCACTCCGAGGGACACAGGTCGTCGCGGTCGGCCACGCCGTCGCCGTCCCCGTCCGGGCAGCCGGCCGTGGCCAGGGCCTTGCCCGCGTGGTCGTGGGGACAGTCGTCGTACGCATCGGGCAGACCGTCGCCGTCCGTGTCGGCCAGGGGCAGCGGCTGGGGGTAGCCCGCCGTGTAGTAGGCGCACGCGGTGTTCGAGGGATCGGACTCCAGGTCCACGGCGGACTGTCCGACCGCGTGGATCGGACTGACCGTGTAGGCCACCACCTGGTAGCACAGCTGGTCGTCGACGGCCGACGGCGCCGACAGGTAGTCCATGGTGCTGGTGACACCAGCGGCCACCGATCCCACCTGCTGCAACGCCCGGCCTGGGATCCTCGGATCGCGACGGTAGATCAGGAACCCGTCCTCGTCCGTGGCGTTGTCCGTCCAGGTCAGCTCGATCTTGTGGCGGTCCTGGCCCACGGTATCGGGCCCCCCTGCGCGGTTGGTGGCCACCAGGTCCGAGGGGGCTGCGGGGACCGTGGCCCCGGCCACCGTGGCCTGCAGGGCCGCCACGCGATCGGCCAGGGAGCCGAGGTCGAGGTTGCCCCACGATCCGTTGTCACTGATCAACATCACGGCCTCGGGATCGAAGGACTGCAGGAGGATCTCGTCGTCCAGTTCCTGGTAGGCCTGCAGGGCGGCGGCGAGCAGGTCCTGGCCCTCGGCCGAGTCCCCGAGGATCGCCTCGATCTCGTCGTCCAGCTCGGTCCGGTCCTCCATGCCCTCGAAGTAGCGTTCGACGTAGTACAGGGTCACCGGCGTCAGGATGCGGGCGATCTCGGCGTGCTCGTCGTCGACCGGGTCCTCCACGTCGATGGAGCGCGGGTTGCGGAACCCGTCGTCCTCGACCGCGGGCAGCGCGTCGGCCAGTCGTTCCAGCAGCTCGAATGCCAGCTCCCCGCGACCGTGGTCGACCGCGTCCACGGAGATGGCGTAGGCCGCGGCGTGTTGTTCCCCGTCCGCAGCGACGGGGACGCCGTAGATGAAGCCGTCGAGGGTGTACTCGACCAGGAGCTCCTCGGCGGCCACCGGGAGGTCGTCGGGGTGGGCGAAGTGCAGGTCGAGGGCGGCCAACGCCCGCTCGTCGTCGAGGTCCACGGCCAGGCCGGGATCCACCAGCAGCAGGTCGGGCATGTCGCCGGTGGTGCGCAGGTCGTCGAGGAAGTCCAGGTACGTGTCCGGGTCGGGAGCACGGACCAGGTCGATGACCAGGCCACGCTCCTCCTCGAACTCCGTGAGCACGAGGTCCATCTCCACGTCCGACTGGTGCGGCAGCGACCATACCAGCACCTGGAGGTCCACCCGGGTCTCCGCCCCGGTGGGGCCGGGGGCGAGCAGCCAGGCCAGGGTGCAGCCGATGATGATGATCGAAGAGCGGGTCCAATCGTCCGGTGTCCACATGATCGTCTCCTCCTCGCACGTCGGCGGGGCCGGAAGACGGCCCCGATCCGCGTGTCGATGGGGGATACACCAGCGGTTCGCCGGTTCTTACACGGCCTGTCGAATCCGCGGCTCCCGGGCCCGGCGCCCCCGGGATACGATCGGCCCATGGACGAACCCCACTCCACGCAGCCCTCGGCCCGCAACATGCTGCTGCGGTTCGTGGCCACGGCCGCGAACACGCTGGGCCTCATTGGCGGCCTGCTCGCCGGGGTCCTGCTGTGCGTGCTGGGCGTGGTCTTCCTGGACTCCCACGTGCCCTCCGACCAGCGCGCCGGCTACGGCATGTTCGTGGCGGCCGGGTGTGCCCTGCTCACGGCTCGGCCCATACGGCCAGCTCGTTGCCGCTGGGGTCGAGGAACTGGAACCGGCGGCCACCCGGGAAATCGAACGGCTCCATCGTGACGCGGCCGCCCGCGTCGCGCACCCGCAGCAGGGTCTCGTCGAGGTCGTCGGAGAACAGGATGACCAGCGGCCCGCCCGCCGTGACCTCGGCGACCACGCGCAGGCCGCCCGCCTCGCCGTCCTCCTTGAGGATCCCCGCGTAGTCCGGCCCGTAGTCGGTGAACTGCCAGCCGAACGCGGACCCGTAGAACAGCTGCGCCTCGGCCATGTCGGTGACGTTGAACTCGATGTAGTCGATGGCGTGGTGCGTGTGCACGGTCGCTCCCCGGTGTGCGCAGGCGCTGATCCCCATCGCGCCCAGGGCGAGCGCGAGGGACAGCAGGGCGTGGTGTGGTCGTGTGGTCATGATCGGCCCCGTGGATCGTCCTGCGCATTGTCGCGCAGGTGTCGTCGGCCCGCCAGGGGGATGGACGGGGGGAGTCGATCGCCGTGTTGACGGCCCCTGGGCCGTACTCGACCCCACCTGATCGGGTCGTGGCTGCTGTCACTCATCATATCGGGATTACCCACGCGTGCTCGACGATGGCGTGGACCTCCACGGGCACAGGGGGGACATTGGGAACACCCAGGCCTATCATCCCGGCGAACCCCACGTATCCCTCCCCGAAGATCGCCTCGCCACCCCCGACCGGACCCTCCCCGGCGGCCGCGCCTATCTGAAGACACCACCCAGCCAGCTGGTGAACGGTAACGGCGGTCGTGACCTGGCCGATGACGCTCACGGAGCCACCGAAGCCGTAGTGCCCCCCCGCCCCCACGCTGATCACGATCGCTTGATTGCCTTGCAGATCCGAGACGAGGAGGACACTCCCGCTGATTCCCCCGATGCCGCCGGCCGTGAATCCGATCCCCAGCCCAAATGTCCAGAGCCCCGAAGGATCTCGCTGGTTGACCGGGTCGTTTCCCAGGTACACGAACAGGTTGGCCTGACCCCCGGCGAACAGGATCGGATCCCTCGCAGTCCACCTCCCCGCTGCAGGCTCGTAGTCCCGGAAGCCGAACCTCACCAGCCCGGTCGTGCGGTCGCCGATTCCCCCGGCAAACCCCACCGCCAGGTCGAATCCCGGATTGCTGTCGCTCAGGAGCACGCCGAAGCTGTCGTACTGCAGCTCCTTGACCACGGTACCGCTGGTGTCGGCCACCATGCGCGGCGTACCGAGGTGGTCGGTGACCACGTAGTACCACGCGGCCTGGTCCCAGGGCTCGCCGCGCTTGAGCGCCACCAGGTTGCCGCGTTCGTCGTAGTGGTAGGTGGTCAGTACGCCGTCTGGATCCCGCGAAGCGGTGAGCTGGAACGGGGCCGAGAGGTTTCCGTAGAGGTACTGCGTGGTGCCGGAGCCGTCCGTGCGGGCCGTGAGGCGCGCGAAGCCGTCGTAGTCGTAGGTGACGGTGTCGGCTCCCACCGTGGCCTCGATCAGCTCGCCCCGGGCGGAGTAGACGAAGGTGTCCGCACCGCGCTGGGCCAGGTAGCCGTCGTCATCGAAGACGTAGGCCACACCGCAACGGTCGGTGAGGCGATCCAGGTCGTCGTACACGGCGGAGCCGTCGAGCGTCGTCTCGCGGTTGCCGTTGAGGTCGTAGGTGTAGACCTCGGTGGGGAGACCATCCTGCTGGACCTCGATCAGCTGGCCATCGAGGTCGTACGTGTAGCGGCGGACGGTCTCGTCGCCGTCGCGCCACTCGGACCGTTCCTCGATGCGGCCCGAAGGATCGTAGAGCAGCTCGGAGCGGAAGAGCTCGACACCGTCCACCGTGTAGGTGGTGATCCACGGACGCCCCAGGTCGTCGGATTCGTAGGTGATGGTGCCCGTGCCATCGGTCATCTCGCTGACGGATCCCATGGGCCCTTCGCGGATCAGCTCGAACGTGCCCATCACCTCCACCAGCCCGTCGCCGTCGCGTTCGATGACGATGCTCTCGCTCTCGGCGCCGGTGTCCAGCTCGATGGTGTCGACGAGGAGGTCATCGTCGTGGAAGTACGCGTAGCGACCCTCGGTTGCGCCCGTGGCCGTGACCTGGGTGACGAGGAAGCCGTCGTAGGCGAAGGTGAGCTCCTGGTCGGCTCCGCCGTTCGCCGGGGTTCGGGTCACGGAGCGGACGCGATCGGTGGCGTCGTCGTACGTGTGAGTGACCGTGGCCTCGTCGTACGTCACCGTGTGGAGCCGGTCGCCCGCAGCGGGCGGCTCGTATTCGAAGTCGATGGTCCGACCGGACGGCAGGGTGAGCAGGTCGGGCAGCCGGTCCAGGTCGTGGTCGGCGTCGTACGGAGCGGATCCGACAGGAGGAGTGTACGTGTCGCCGAGATCCCGTGGGTCGTAGGCGAGCTCGTGCACGACGTGGGGCTCGGCGGGCATCTCGAGGTCCGTGAAGTTGCCGTGCTCGTCGTAGTCGAACAGCAAGTGGTAGTCGATCCCGTACTCGTAGTCGTCTGCCGCGGTCGTGCTGGGGAAGGAGACGGTGCGGACGCGATCGGCGTCGTCGTAGGTCCAGCGGAACTGGCGCTGCATGGCATCGGTGAACGCCTCGAGGCGGTTCAGCGAGTCGTACTCGAGATCGGCGGACCGGTCGCCATGGGACAGCAGGTCCGGGCGGCCCTGGGAGTCGTACTCCACGTAGATGGGTGCCATGGTCGGGTCGAGGTCGATCTGCACAGCGCGGCCCTGGTCGTCGAGGTACACCACGATCTGACGTTCCTCCGGGGACGTGTACGTGACGCTGAGGTCAGCCGCGTCGAAGACCTGTGTATAGGGGCGGTCGTTGACGATCGTGGTATCGGTCTGGGAGACGAGGCTCATCAGATCCGCGGGGTCGTCCAGTTCCACCTCGCGTTCGCGGGTGATCACCGCGGTCCGGCGGTTGATCGGTGTGGTGAGGACGATCTCCCCGGTGTCGGGGGCGGTCATCCCCCACCGGGGGTCGAGGGCCGCGGTCGATTCGACGGAGACACCATCGGCGGTGTGCGTCTCCGCGGAGCCGTCGGGGAAGGTGGTGGCCGTGGCGACAGCTCCGGTCGCACTGACGTAGGTCATGACCTCCGCGCCGCTGTCGAGCCTGTCGGCGGAGTAGGTGCGCGTGCGCCCCAGGCCGGTCTCCAGGACGATATCGCGGCCATGGGGTCCTCCGGTCCGGACCAGTGTCTTGGAACCGCCCCCCGCGTCGAGGGCCGTCTCCAGGCGGGCGTACACCGGCTCGAAGGTGTACGACGAGGCGTACGCACCTCCCTTGGGAGGGGTGAACGTCTCGAGCAGTCCGGGGCGATCCGGCCAGTACTCGAATTCGAACGCCTCACCCGCGGGGTTCGCCACGTAGGAGAGGAATCCGTCCGCATCCAGGTCCAGCGTGGTGTGCTGCCCCCCGGGTGCGACGATGGCCTCGGGATCGCCGTACCCGTCACGCTCGATGGAGGTGACGTTGCCGTCCCCGTCGGTGATCGCGGTGAGCAGGCCGTCGCCATCGTAGGAGAACTCGACCAGTACCGCGCCCGTGAGGGCGTGCGAGGTGCGTGTGTGCCGGCCTTCGTGATCGAAGAAGTGGAGGGCGTCGCCATCGGGTACCGCGTACTCGCTGCCGTACTCGGCGGGCAGGGGCGGGCGGACCGAGACGATGCGGTGCTGGTGGCACAGGGCCGTGAACACCGTACCGTCCGGACCCACGGCGACATCCTCGATGCCGTTGAACCAGGCGTCGCTGGCGGGCGTTCCGTCGACGATGCCACCGTCGCCCGGCATGGAGCCCCCGCCGGCGAACGGCAGCACCACGTGGTCGGCGCCGATGCGGTAGAGCCGCCGGGCGACATCGTCGGCCAGGTACACGGATCCGTCCGGACCGGCGGCCAGGGCGTCGATGTAGCAGGGCGCCCAGTCCAGGACGAACGCCCCTTCCGAATCCAGGACGGACTCGCACTCCGTCCCATCCCCGGCCGTGACGTACCCCAGCAGCCCCTGGGCGTCCACGGAGATCAGCTGGCGGTAGCGGTGCCCGAACTGGCTGTACTGGTGTATGGCGCCGGCGTACAGCGTTCCGTCGGCTGAGACCGCCAGCTTGCCGAAGTCACCGCCCGAGTCCTGGGCTGGCGTGCCGTCATCGCCGACCCCCAGTTCCCCGGTGCCGGCAACGCGGATCACGTCGCCGTCCGGGGCGATCCGGTAGATGTAGCTGGCCAGGGAGAAGTAGACGTTGCCGCTGGTGTCCGCGGCCACGTCCAGGATCTGCCGGTCCGGGTCGAATGGGTCGTGCTGATGCCCGTCGACGACCACCACCGGACTGGACTCGTCCGCGACCACGTGAAACAGACCGTTGTCGTCGATGCCCCATACGAGCGGCGGAGACGCCTGGGCGCCGTACCACATCCACCCGTCCACCCCAGGTGTGAGCCCCACGATCTCCCCCAGCGAGCAGTCGGCTACGGGATCGCCATCGATGCAGGGGCTCTCCGCTTCCCCCGAGTCGATCACCAGCAGACCGTCTCCATCCACGTGGGCAAGGTACGAGCCCTGCACCAGAGTGGGGTATCCACCGGCGTCCACGGACACCTCACCGGGACAGCCCAGGATCACCTCGGTGGCCAGCTCTCCGCCGTCGAGGTGGTCGTTGCTGCCCATGGCGCCTTGTCCGGCGACCGTGGTCATCACGCTGGCCAGGGCCGATCGGTTGCGACCCGCCACGATTCCATCACCGAAATAGGTCGTCTGGCCCACCACGTCGTAGGCGTGGTGGGGGCTGATGCTCCAACCGCCCAGGCCGGCAGCGCCCGCTTCGAGGATGCCGAGGGTGGTGGTCCACGACTGCCACAGGGTGATCTCCTCGTCCGCCGGGTTCCAGGTCTCGAATGCATCGCCGCCAGGAAAGGCCCAGGTGATGTTGTCCGTGTACACGAGGTCGAACACGTAGCCGATGTTCACGGTGACCGGGGTCTGGCCCTGCACGAGGCGCTCGTAGCAGTCCTCGCGGGGACCGAGACCGTCGGGGCCAGTCGGCCCGACAGACCAGTCGATGAACGTGTACACCTCCTGGTGGGCCGGGATGTTGGAGTACGAGAACGACCGACCCGCCACCTCGACACGCAGCTCGATGTGGTTGAGGCTGGCGGGGCCGGGGCCGAGTTGTACGTCCAGCCGCGTCCCGTCGAGGTACCCCGCCATGCGGCTGCTGCGGTAGCTCAGGTCATAGGGCGTCCCGGTGATCCCGATGCTCTCGCCCAGCACCTGGTTGTGGCATTCGATGATGGACCCCGTCTCGCACATGCCCTCGTCCAGCGGGTCGTCCCACCAGGGGGCGCCGTCCGGGTACTCCGCACCCTCCTCGGGTTGCCAGCCCCAGTTCAGATCGCGCGGCGAGAAATGGTCGACCTCCACCCTCCAGAGGCGCGCACCGGTGTTGAACGACGAGGCGATCTCGGCCAGCTCCTCGTCGTCGATCCCGAGCTCGTCCAGGGTGACCTCGTCCGCCACCTCGCCGTTGCCCTCCACATCCAGTTCGACCGAGGCGCCGTCGGTGTACAGCACCTCGATCACCAAACCGCTCGGAGCGGCGAACCATGCACCGGCGCCGTAGTCGTAGTAGCCGACGGGCACGGAGGTCCCCGCGGGGAATCCCAGGAAATCGTCCAGGTGCAACACGACTGGCTGGCTGAATTCCACGGACACCGCTCCGGCCGCCACCGCCTCGTCCACGCTCAGCTCCACCGCATACGTGTAGGCAGTGGTCGGCGGCAGGTCGGCGGGCATGGCTTCCGGACCGGTCTCGCCCACGGTGAATTCGGTGGCCCGTACGTTCAGGGTGGTCAGGGGTTCGGAGGTGCCGTCCTCGTACACCGCGGTTGCCTCGGTACCCGCGGCGAACAACAGCGAGGCCTGACGAACGCCCTTGGTATCGGAGACCGTCGAGGCGTAGTGGACCTGCAACCCCGCGACCGCGTCCAGCTCCACCGAGGTGACCTCGGAGTCGTATGGGGTCATCACGACGTCCGGCAACCACTTGAAGTCGCGCCACGGCGCCTGGATCCGGCGCTGGACCCGGATCCAGCCGTCGGCGTGATACCGCACAGTCAGCGGACCGCCCCCGTTGACGGCCAGATCGAAGCCGCCGTCCGAGCGGGTCAGCGTGTGGCCGAACTCGCCGTGGCGGAGGACCGAGACCTCCACTCCGGGAAGACCCATTCCGTCGGCGCCCACCACGCGACCACGCAACACGGCCACCCGGTGGGGCTCGATGTCGTCCGGATCCACGCCCACCTGCACGGGTGGATCGCCGGTGTAGAGGAACTCCACGGACGAGGCGAAGTCGGTGACCGACGTAGGGTCCAGGTCGGTGACTCCGGGGGGTGGCTCGATGGTGTTCTCACCCGTGGGCAGGTTCATCTCGGGCGAGGTGTACACGTCGTCCTCGAACTGTGACCACCAGTCCAGCGACACGTCATCGTCCGCCGCGTCGTCGTCCGCTGGTGTGGTGTCGTCGTCCGGCGCCATCTCCTCCTCCGGACACCCCAGCAGGACGGGCAGGAGCGCGGTCAGAAGGACAAAGGCGTGAGGGAGGGACCTCCCGTTGGTCATGGACATGCGGATTATCACGGTCGTCTCCTCCTGTCGTCGGCATCGCTCGGGCCGGACAGCGCACGATCGGACCCCCGGAAACGGGGTGGTCGCGGTGGGCCATGATGATCCACCCGCCACGCGTCCACACAGCCAGCAGGAGTCCCCGTTCCGTGGTCGTCGGTATCCCCTCGAGCGCACCACGAGCGGCGCGTCCGCCCCCGATTCTACAGATCCCGGGGAATACCGACACGAAACGCAGCAAATCGTCGACGTCCGCGGACGACAGAGAAAGGGGAAAAACGCCCAACGGTGTACGATGACCCGCAAGGGAGGCCCCGTGGACAGACTCGATTCCAGCCTCCGGAAGACTCATCGGCTCACCGGCTGGCTCGCAGCAATCCTGGCCTGCGCGCTGTGGTGGGTGACGGGTTGCCCGGACGCCGTCGTGGTACACGACGACGACGCAGCCGACGACGACACGGCCGACGACGACACGGCCGACGACGACGACGACGGCAACCACCCGCCCGAGATCGTCTCCGCTCCGGTGACCTCCTTCGAGATCGCCGCTGGCCTGGGCGGCAACTTCGAGCCCGGGCAGCTGTTCGTGTCGTCGTCCCGCACCGACGAGGTGCGCGTGTATGACGCCGAGACCCTGGCCTTCGTGCAGGCCTTCACCCACGAGCTGTTCAGCGAGGTGGCGGACCCCAGTTACACCTATGGGCCCAACGGGCTGGCGTTCAACGAGCGGGGCAACCTGGTGGTGGCCGCGTACAGCGCGTTCGTGGAGTTCGACGACTACGGCGTGGAGTACGCCCGCTACCCCAAGGCCGACCCGGAGGCCACCGAGAACGTGATCTTCGACCGGGTGGGCAACCTGTACACCACCACCGCCACCGGCGGCACGGACCGGCTCAACAAGTACCGGGCCGCCGACTACGCATTCGAGGCCACCATCGCGGTCCCGGCCGGGGCGGGCCAGCTGACCGGGATCACCTTCGACGGCTACGAGAACGACAACCGCCTGTACCTGGCCAGCCAGACCGACAACCGCATCCACATCGCCGAGACCGACGCGGGGTTCACCACCTTCACCTGGACGACGTGGCTGGACGGCAGCGGCAACCCCGCCAACCTCGAGGGCATCCAGTTCAACGTCACCGGCGAGCTGGTGGCGGCCGCGGGCGACATGATCCGCTACGACGTGGCCACCGGTGACCGGGTGGGCTCGTTCGACGCGCCCAACGACGCCTTCCCCGTGCCCGTGCGCGTGGACAACGACGGCAACATCTACACGGCCGACTACGAGAACGGGTCGGGCACGCTCAGCGCCGACCTGTTCCGGTTCACGCCCGACGGCTCGAGCTACATCGAGATCAACGACCCGGACCTGTTCGGACCGTTCGGGCTGGCCATCTCCGGCACGGTCCTGTCCGGGGACCCACCCGTGCAGTACCTGTACGAGGTCGTGGCCACGGACCCGGACGGCGACGAGCTGACGTACGCCCTCGACGAGGGCCCTGCCTCCATGTGGATGGACGAGACCACCGGCGCGCTGAGCTGGTGGATCACCAGCCAGCAGGCCGGCACCTACGACGTGACCGTGAGCGTGTCGGACGGCCAGGGTGGCAGCGACACGCAGTCGTACACGCTGGAGGTGGTCGGGGGCTGACCCTACAGACTGCCCTCGGCCGTGTTGTTGGTCTCGTCGCACTCCGCGATCGACTCGGTGGGGTCCACCGACACCACGAATCCCGCGGCGATGTCCTCCTGTGAGACCACGAACTGCACCGGCCTGGCCGTCCCCGGTGACAGCACGGGCGACAGGATCTCGTCGCCCAGGAACGTACCGTCACTGGCCAGCAGGAACACAACAACGTCCTCGACGGTCCACAGGTGGCCATGGTTGGCCACGTACGCGGTGACGTAGGCGTCGGTCTCCCCCTCGGCTGTACACACGTCGATCTCCTCCACGGCCAGGTCGGCCTCGGGCACGATCGGGGAGGTCACGGGCGGCACACCCTGCCAGACGTTGCTGCTCGATTCGCTCCAGTGCACCTCGGCCGGCCCAGGAGCGGTCCCGTCCACCCGCCGGTCCCCCGGGAACTTGTTGGGGCCCGGCCAGGGCTGATCCGCGTCCGCCGCGGCCCAGCCGCCAGCTGGATTCTCGACGATGCTGAACACCTCCCAGGATGGGACCACGATCTCCGCCAGTCCGTCCGCGTCCACGTCGAAGACGGCAGGCGCGCTGAAGACCGACCGGGCGTTGTCCACCTCATCCGTGATCGACGCCAGCTCCTGGCCGAGCCGGTCGACCACGTACAGGCCCTCCCGGACGCGGGTGATGATCTCGTGGAAACCATCTCCTGTGAGATCCGCCAGAGCGATCGGCGACCATTGATCGGAGCCATCGTCGGGCACCGCACTGTACTTCCACAACAGGGAGAGGTCCGCATCCAGCACGACCAGCCCGTGTTGATCGCCGATCACGATCTCGGGCAGGGAATCACCGTCCAGCTGGCCCAGCCCGATCCAGTAGGGACCCCCGAGGCCCACACTCGTCTGCGCCAGCGCAGTGCCGTCCGAATCACAGAGCACGACGTGGTCGAGCTTGTCTCCGTTCTGGTCGTTCTGGGTATACGCGAACACGATCTCGCCCTCGGGATCGCCGTCGAGGTCACCGATCGCCAGGGAATGCCCGTGGGTTTCCTGGAGCGGTGGGGGTGTCATCCAGCAGCTGCTGAGCCAGCTGCCGTCGGCAGCGTACAGCTCCACGGTGTCTCCGGTCTGGGGGTGGAAGATGATCTCCTCCAGGCCATCCAGATCCAGGTCCATGGACAGGGACACGCCGGGCCCCAGCGGACCGGCCAGGGTCAGCTGTTCCACGCCGGTCCCCGCGTCCAGTACGTTCCGCCCGACGAGGACCTCGGCCTGGCCGTCCGCCTCGAGGTCCGTGAACCACGGGCGCTGGACGTCCTCCTCCGGGATCGTCGTCGTCCACAGGCGATCGGTTCCGTTGTAGGCCTGCACGAGACCAGTACCCGAGTCCGCGGGCGAGTACACGACGATGTACTCCATGCCGGCGCAGGACGCGTCGAGCTCGCCCACCGTGGCCCATCCCGACCCGATCCCCTCGAGGATGCTGGCGTGGGTGGTACCGTCGTGCCCGACGAGCAGATGACGATGCTCGTCCTCCTCCATGCCAGTCTTCAGCCAGACCTGCATCGGATCGGCCACATCGACCACGCCATCCCCGTTGGCATCGGCGAAACGCCCGGCGTGCAGGGTTGGCCAGCCGTCGACATCGGGGAGCTTGAACACGACATCGAGCTCGGGCGCGTCCGGCAGCTCGGTCCCGCATTCGCTCAGGATCTCCACCTCGTGTTCGGGCCAGTCCTGGTCCAGGCACGGGTGTTCGGGGTCGGCCGAGTCGTCGTCCGCCGGCGCGGTGGTGTCGTCGTCCCCGGGGGTGAATTCGTCGATCTCGCCGTGTTCCGGACAGCCCACCCACAGCGCCGCGAGCCCGAGCAACAGCGCCGGAAGGCCCCACATACCCTTGCGGCCGCCGTGGATTCCGTCGCTCGTGTGGCCCCCGCCCATGTCCATCGACTCCCTCTGGATCGAGGATAGCACTCGATCTCGCGATGACGAGAGCCGTATCCGGAGTCACGCCACGACACCCTCGCGGATTCACGGGGCAGGCACGCCTTCGGGCCAGAACCAGGCCGACCCGGCTCCACCGGCGACCCCACCCTCCACCTGCAGGTCGACCAGCACCCAGCCGCTGCCCCCCGCCACGACCCAGTCCCCGCGTCGGTCCAGCGTCTCGAGGGTCTCGGGAATCCCCGGCAGGATGACCCACGCGTCGCCGCGCTGGACCAGCACCGGCGGCTCCAGGGCCGATCCCTCGCCCATCTGCACCGTCTGGAACGCCAGCAGGGGGTCGGGGCCGATCGTGTACCAGCCCTCCCCCTCGCCGCCCAGGGCGTCGAGGGTGGCCCGCAGGGCCGCGTCGGAGATCCACTCACCCGCAGGCCCCTCGTAGTTGAATGCGACCCGGACGCCGGCTGGCGCGGCGATTTCGCGGAACGCGGCGTTCTCGGCCTCGGTGGAGGGAGCGTCCCCGCCCCACGTGGTCGTGGCCCGCTCGATCCACCCGCCGTCCACCAGCACGTGCACGGCCCTGCGGTGGATCGGGTAGGACGGCCCCTCCATCCACACGGGCTCGCCCTCGCCCCACTCGGTGGCGGCCACCACGCGCCCGCTGGCATCGAAGAACACCTCGTCCGTCAGCGCTTCGGGGCGGGACGGCAGCGGCGGCAGCTCCACGGCCGTACCGGCCTCGAGGTCGACCAGGGAGTGCAGCACGATCGCTCGCTTGCCGGTCTGCTCGACGAACAGCTCCCGCGCGTGGCACGGGCCGGGGCCGAGGGCGCGCTCCTCGAGCCCGGGCAGGCCCAGGAGCACCAGCTCGCACGCAGCGCCAGCGCCGCGGAGGACCAGCAGCGTACCGGGCTGGGCGGTCTTCGGCCGGGTGACCGGTTCGTCGGCCTGGGCCTCGTCGTGCACGGCGGCCGGCGCCGCCTCGACCGGTGCAGCCGGCTGGACAGTGACCTCCGGCTCCACCGGCGGGTTCGTCTCGCCCTTCTGGCCCAGACCCCCTCCACAGGCGAGCAGCCAACCCACGGTGGCGCCGAGCGCCAGCTTCGGCACATGCCGTCTCATCGGCCACCTCCTCACATCGGATCACCCTGCCAGGCCGGCAGCAACGCCACCGAGTCCAGCACGTCCTGGGACACGGGGAACCCCCACGCCGTGTAGAACGGCCCCAGGTCCGCGCCCGCCGCCAGCGACGAGCGCTCCACCCACTGGTCGATGATCTCCTGGTCGCCGGACGGCTCCTCGGACACGTCGAGCTCGTTGTACTCGGCGAACAGGTCGGAGAACAGCGCCCAGCCGAAGCCCTCCTGCAGCTGCAGCAGGGTCTCCAGCGAGGTCCACACGTTCCAGTCGGCGTAGAAGTCGGCGCCACCGGCGAGGTAGTCGTCGATGCGCTCCACCCGACTGTCCGGGTCCAGCGCGGAGTGGGCCACGTCCCGGGAGATGCCCAGCACCTGCTCGTACACGTACACGGACCACAGGTTCACGCTGGCCTCGGTGGTGCCGGGCAGCATCCACGCGCTCCACTGGTGGTTGTGGCCCAGCTCGTGGAACGCGCCCCAGTCACCGTTGTCGAGCAGGTTGGTGGTGTCGACCAGGTCGGGCGCGGACTCCAGGTGGGCCATCACCGGGTAGCCCGAGTGCATCCAGCCGGCGCTGATCTGCCGGTCGGTGACCAGCCGCTCGGCGCGCACCCGGTCGTGGTCGATGGCCGCGAGGTCCGCGGCCGCATCCAGCACCTGCTGCCAAAGCTCCATGAGCGTGTCCGGGTCGTCGAGCTCGCGGATCTCGTCCGACGGCACGGTCAGCACGAAGCTGTCCGTGGACAGCTCGGCCCACGGCGCGGGTTCGTCGCGGATCCCGCCGGTCCAGTCGTCCATGTCGGTCGATCCACGCACGAACCACGGCGCGGCGATCACGCCGTCCAGCGTGACCTCGATGTTCCCCACATCGGCGCCCGCGGGTACGGTCACGTAGGCCAGCCCACCGAACGCGCTGGCCACCTCGGTGGTGGCCTGTGCCAGCGGGTAGCTGCGCGTGATCTCCGGGAAGCGGTTCCACTGCTCGGCGGACCACAGGGTGTCGCCGTGACACCCCACCCGCAGCTCCAGCCCCTGGCCCGCGGCCTCGGCCGGGATCGTGACCGCGACCAGCTCCCCCGCGGGGATCCACGCCCCGGTGCTGCGCCACACGTCGGCTCCAGCCCCGGAGTACAGGTAGTGGCTGTCCCGCCCCTCGTAGCTCCCGTCCACCACCACGGTCACCGAGCCGGTCGTCACCTCCTCCGGCACCCCGGGGAAGTCCTCCCCCGACGGGTGCGCCAGCACCTCGTCCGCGGGCAGCTCCGACGCCAGCTTGGCGTCGATGTACACCACCAGGCTCTCGATGGGCTGCTCGGCCGGCACCACCGGGTCGTCGGCCGTGGGCACCACCGGCGTGGTCTGGCTGAGGGCCATGGCCTGGTCGAAGTAGTCCCAGTGCAGGGGCAGGTGCTCGATGGCCAGGGAGACCGATGAGGCTGCCAGCTGCTGCTCGTCGAGGTCCAGGGGATCCGAGTCGTCCAGGTGATCGCCGATGGGCGGCAGCGCGCGGCTGGCGTTGAGCAGCACCGACGGCGCACCCTCCCCCACCGTGTCCGTGCCGGCCGACACCGTGGCCGTGGTGATCACCAGGCCCGCGTCGAGCAGCATCTGGTTGCCGGGGTAGTTCTCGGCCGCGTTGTCGTTGGAGTAACCCCACCACCAGGCGTGCCCGCCCGCGATCAGGCCGCCCCCGGCCTGCATCCACGCCCGCAGGCCAGCGAACGTGTCCTCGGACTGCTCGTCATAGGTGGTGGTGCAGTACACGTCGATGCCGTCGAGCTGGTCCGGGCCGACCGTGCTGACCGTGTACCCCTCCCCCTCCAGGAAGGTCGCCAGGGTCGTCAGGTCGTTCTCCACGCCGATCACGGGCTCGTCCACGGCCGAGACCCAGGCCACGGCGTTGCGCACCAGCTGGCCGGTGTCGCCGTGCCCCTCGACGGCCCCACCGATCATGCTCTCGTGGCCCACCTGCACCACCTTGCCATCGCCGACCAGGGCCGCGGTCACGAAGGGCAGGTGGTTCTCGTCGAGAATCACGGGGAAGGCGTAGTCGCCCCACACGACCGTGGCGGATGGGAGCGCGTCCCCGGACTCGATGGTGCTCACGCCGTCGGTGAGCGCTTCCCAGTCCGCGGTCCAGTCCCAGCCGGGATCGTCGGTGGTGTCGTCGTCGCCGGTGTCGTCGTCGTCGGCCGTGTCGTCGTCCCCGGTGTCGTCGTCGGCCGGGTCCTCGGTGGGACAGCCGGCCAGGATCAGCGCGAGCGCCAGCAGCAGGCGAAGCAGGTGCATCGGTCTCCTCCGGCGCACACCATGGCGCGGGATCGGCGTGGAATCAACCCCGGGTACGGTGCCGCAGCAAGCTGCTGCTGGACGGTCGGCACCATGCCCGGAGACGAAACGACGACACCGGCACGACCGACGACGACGGTGGCGGGTGCGAGTGCTCGACCGACGGAGGGCGCGCCGGCTGGGCGCCCGGGGGCGCGTGCTGCGCAGGGTTGCTGGCGTTCATCCGGCGCCGGCTATCCAGGGAGCCACGAGTCCATCCATCCGGCCACGGAGCCACATCTCCACTCCGCGCCCGCAGGGCCGGGCTCAGGGGGAATCGTCGTCACCACGGAAGACCTCCCCGGGCATGGACCGCATCATCAGGCCGACCCCATAGGCGACCACGCAGAGGGCCACGACTCCCACCTGCAGGACGCAGGGGCCGAACAGCACGACCAGCACCTCGGTGGGCGGTCTGCCCCCGCCGGGAGCCCCCTCGGCCAGGGCGGTGAACGCCGCGGCCCACCACGCCGTGTTGAGCACGACGGCCGCCACGCTGACCGCGATGGCCGGGCCCTTGAGCCGGGTGAACGCCATGATCACGGCGATCAGGTCGACGCCGAGTGCCACGAGCAACAACAGGAATGCGGCGACCATCCCACCCGGATAGGCCATGGTTCCTCCCTCGACCGGCCCGTCCCCCTGTGCTCGACCTGGCTGTACACGATCGTATCAGCACCTGCCTCGGCACCTGGTTCCGGGACTCGATGATCCCATGTCGGCAACCCAGGAAAGGGTGACGGGAGCGCGTGGCGCATCGAACCTCCGGCGCACACCAACGCGCGGGAACGACGCGGGATCAACCGTGGGGGGGGGAGCGCTGCGGATCAGACGAAGATGTCGAGCTGCTGGCCGACGTGGGCGTCGGGATCGTTGGCCACCGGCTCCACGTTCTCGGCGTTCTGCTCGACCATTTCCTTGATCGCCTCGCCCTTGACCTCCTCGGCCTCGAGCTCCTTCTTGAGCACGGCCACCTCGACGGCCTGCCGCGTCGCTCCTGACCCGATGCTACCGATGGAACTCATACACGACCTCCGCTTGTATCCCTTTCAGGGTAACCGGTCCGGGCTCAATCCAGAACGGTGAACTGATCACCGTCGACGATCTGCAGCACCGCGGGCTCGCCCCCGTAGTAGGCGGCCATGCCCACGTCGATCAGCCACGCCTGGCCGTCGCAGACGCTGGTGATCTCGTCGTGGCGGCTGTGGCCGACCACCATGGCCGTGGCCTCCAGGGAGGCCAGCACGTCGGCGAGCTCGGCGCAGTCCTCCTCGTCGGGCTCGTCCGAGTAGTCGCGGGCCCAGATCGGGGCGCTGTTGCCGTCGAGGAACTCGGGCTGGTCGTCGCGCTCGGCGCGCATCCACGCCTTGGTCTCGGCGTTGATCGTGTCCAGGCCGATGGCCACGTGCTGCGACAGGATCCCACCGTGCACGAACACGATGCCGTCCTCGATCCGCACCACGTCCCGCTCGGCCAGCAGCAGCGCGTACTCCCCGCCCGGCCGGAAGGCCGCCCCGCGGCCCCGCTGCTCCTCGTCCAGGGTGAGGAGCTCCTCGTCGGCCTCGTCGTACTCGATGTCGTCGAACGCCTCGAACGAGGCGTCGCTGACGTAGCGGAAGTCCCACTCCACGTTCATCACCTCGTGGTTGCCCACCAGGGGATGCACGGCGCCGCCCGCGGCCTCGGCCTCGACGGCCAGGGCCGTGAACAGGTCGAGGATGGCGCGGTCGTCGTCGCCGCGGTCGATCTGGTCGCCGGTCTGGATCACGACCAGCTCACCCCCGATCCACTGGTCGTCGTCGTCGATCGCGCCGGCCAGCTTCAGGGCCGTGCGCGTGGCGTCGAGGTCGCCGTGGGTGTCGCCGATGGCCACCATCCGGTCCTCGACCGGGGGCGCGGTCGTGTCGTCGTCATCGGCCGGGGTGGCCGGCCGGCGGCACGAGCACGCCGTGATCAGCAGCAGGATGAAGGGGATCACCAGCAGGGTCGGGGTCGACTTCATGCCGGGGATTCTACTCGCCAATCACGGTTTGGAAACGTCCCTGGTGGTACCGCAGCACGCCGCCGCTCATGCGACCGGCCCACAGGGTGTGGAAGTCGGGGGGCTGCTCCTGCATCCAGATGTTCCAGTCGCCGACCAGGCGGTCGTCCCAGTAGAAGCGGTAGACCCCGTCGTCGGGATTGCCGGTGCGGTTGCGCGAGATCAGGTACTCCATCCGCATCGAGTGATCGCCGCTGTAGTACTCGTCCTCCAGGGTGGCGCCGACGTGGTCGCTGTCGCACAGATCGCCGTGGGTCAGGGTCTCGTCGCAGGTGTAGTTGGGGTTGCCCTCCTCGTCGTAGGTGCCGTCGTAGTTCTTGTACGAGGGGTACAGGGCGTGGCCGCCGCCCACGACCGGGTCCACGCGGAACCAGATCTTGCGGTTGTACACCCGCAGCGCGAGGATGCCCTCGGGCCGGGGGAAGACGTCCACGTACGAACCCTTGTCGTACGTCAGGTAGCGGCCGTTGGCCGCGCCGTTGAGCCCGGCCATGTCCGCCTGGATGATCCAGTCCTCGGCATAGGTCAGCACGACCGGGAACGAGGCGGCGGTGTTGCCGTCGAGGTGGTTGTCGATGCCGTCCACGTCGGGCGAGTCGGGCAGGTCGATCTCGGCGTCCCAGACGATGCCGCGGGGGACGCCCCCGGCTGGCACGGCCTCGTCGCCGCCCCAGGGGATCGCTCCGCCTTCCATGCTGGAGCCGTCCACGCTGAGGCGGACGTGCCACTGGCCGCTGTCGAGGTCGTAGGCGGCGATGTCGTCCCGGCCGTCACCGTCGTAGTCCCCCGGCACCGGGATCCCGCCGACCGGGCCGAAGGGGATGGCGCCGCCCTGCTCGAGGGTGCCGTCGCTGCTGCGGCGGATGTACCAGTCCCCGCCCGCGGCGAAGTGCACGGCGATGTCGGCCCGGCCATCGCCGTCGTAGTCCGCGGGCACCGGATAGGCCTCGGACCAGCCGAACTGGATCAGCTCGGTGCCGTCGAGGAACTCGCCGGTGCTGCTGCAGCGGACCGTCCAGTTGGCCTCGGAGGGCTCGTAGGTCGCCAGGTCGGCCAGTCCATCGCCGTCGTAGTCCGCGGGTGCCGGCTTCGACCGGGCCTGGCCCAGCTGGATCGCGCCGCCCTCCAGCATCTGCCCGTCGGAGCTGCGGCGCACGTACCACTCGCTCGGCTCGGGGTGGTACACGGCCAGGTCGACCCGTCCGTCACCGTCGTAGTCCGCGGGCACGGGCGCGGCGCCCATCCAGCCGAAGGCGATGGTGCCCCCCTCCATGGCCACGCCGTCGCTGCTCTGCCGCACGTCCCAGCTGCCGCCGCGCTGGTGCTGCACGGCCGCGTCGAGCAGGCCGTCCCCGTCGTAGTCGCCCGGCAGCGGCACGGTCGCGGCCGAACCCCAGGTGATGGTGTGCTCGCTGCCGTCACTGCTGTTGCGGATCGACCACAGGCCGCTGCCCGGGTGGTACACGGCCAGGTCGGCGCGGCCGTCGCCGTCGAAGTCCAGGGGGACCGCGGAGCCATCGTCGTCGTCGCCGGTGGCGTCGTCGTCGTCGCCCGCCGAGTCGTCGTCCGCGCCCCCGCCGGGGCCGGCGTCGGGGTTCTCGCAGGCGAGGAGGAGGGCGGCGGGGATCAGGGCGAGCCATCTCGCGGGGCAGGTCGGCATCGTCTTCCCTCCGCTCCCCGGATGACGGGGCCACGCCGGTATTCTAGGACGGTTCGCTGGCCAGCTGCGGCCAAACCGCGGCCGCCGATGTACAGTGGAGCGCCCAGGAGGCCCGGTGGAGCACAATCCCTGCATCGGCTGCGAGACCCGCTGCTGCCGCCACTACGCGATCTACGTGACCAGCGGCGAGGTGCACCGCATGGCGCGGCGGCTGGCCCGGCCCGCGACGTCACTGGTGCAGCTGGAGACCGCGGACCTGTCCCCTTCGCTGCCCGTGGTTCGCCTCGCCGAGGGCGAGGGGCAGCTGGTGCTGCGCTCCGAGGGAGGCGTGTGCCGGTTCCTGCGCGACGGGCTGTGCTCGGTGCACGAGCACGTACCGCTGATCTGCCGGCTCTACCCGTTCGCCGTGTCCGGCGGCGACGCGATCGACGACCTGCGCCACCGCGGTGACGTCATGTGCCCCGAGCCGTTCGTGCTCGACGAGGCCGACCGCGACGGCATGCTGCGGGCGGCGCGCCGGTTCTGGCAGCGGGACCTGCCCGCCTACGAGCGCCGGGTCTGGGTGTGGAACCTGACCCGGGCGGGCGAGGGCCTGGACTCCTTCCTCGAGTTCTGCGCCCGCAAGCTGGTGATCGACAAGCGCGCGATCGCGCGGGCCCGGTTCGGGGATCTCGACCTGTGAGCGAGACCCGGGCTGCCCGTTCGTCACGCCGCCAGCGCCTGGCCGTGCTGGGCCTGGGCACGCTGTTCGCCGTGGGCCTGTTCGCGCTGGCAGAGGTCGCCGTACGCCTCGGCGGCCGCGTGCCGGCCGAGCCCTACCCCATGGCCATGGCGCCGTCGGACGACGCGCTGTTCACGTGGGATCCCGAGCTGTTCTGGCGGCCGCGGCCCGGGGTGACCAACGAGCGTGCCGGCATCGAGACCAACGCGCTGGGCTTCCGCGACACCGCGTTCCCGGTCGAGACCGACCTGCCGGTGTTCTCGGTGCTGTGCCTGGGCGACTCGCCCACCTGGGGCGACAACGTGCCCGGCCACACGCCCTACCCGATGGTGCTGGAGAAGGAGCTCAAGGCGGCCCGGCCCTACCTGTCGGTGCAGGTGCTCAACGCGGGCGTGCCCGCGTACACGACCACCCAGTCGCTGGTGCTGGAGCGAGAACTGCTGTCGCAGTTCGAGTTCGACGTGGTGACCATCGCCAGCCAGGGCAGCGACTCGTTCCTGGCAGCGCGGCCCGACGCGGACCACGTGATGGGGCCGGCGCGCGCGACCCTGGCCAGGCTGGTGATGCGCAGCTGGCTGTTCCGACTGCTGCGGGAGAAGGCGGTCGCCGGCTACGCGACCGCGCCGGGGTACGACGAGGCCATGGTGCACCGCGTGCCCGCCCGGCCGGACTACGAGCGGCAGCTCACGGCCATGGTGCACGAGGCCCAGGAGCACGGCGCCGAGGTGCTGCTGCTGCAGCCCTTCCCCCTGTGCCTGGACGGCACCTGCCCGGTGGTCTCGGGGTCGGTGGACACGGAGAGCTTCCTGCAGATGGCCCACCGCATCGAGGAGGCCCTCCCGGAGTATCGCGCGGCCATGCACGACGTGGGCGCGGCCACGGGCGCCGGCGTGGTCGACCTCGCCGAGATCGTGCACGCGGCGGATCGCCCGGCCGCCCTGTACGTGGACCACGTGCACCCCGGTACCGAGGGCCACGCGCGCATCGCGCACACGGTCGCCGCCGAGATCGTGGGCTGGATGCCGGACTACGCGCCGTGACGCGTCACTGCACCCGGATCGCGTTGGTGTACACCCAGGGGTAGGGGTGCAGGTAGGGGCTCGGATCGTCGCCGAGGAACGGGACCAGGTGGTGCGGGGTGATGTCGACGCGGGCGCGGTACACGCCGGTCTCGGACACCTCGAATTCGCCGCAGCCGGTCTGCCACGGCTCGCCGTCGCGGAAGATCGTGGCCGCGATCTCGGGGGCATTCACGCCGTCGCGCGGCGAGTTCGCCGACAGCACCGGGCATTCCAGGTGTAGCGTGCCGCCTGCGCAGCCGGTGCAGGTGGCCCCCATCTCGTGCTCGGTGCCGCTGCCGTCGGCGTACCACAGCGCCGTGCCGTCGGGCATGCCGAAGATCTCGAAGGCCATCAACAGCCGCCCGGCGGCCACGGCCTCGTCCACGGCCACGGTGTCGCGGGTGTCGGCGAGCACGATGTTGGAGAACCAGCGGAAGTTGCGGCGGTAGCCGTCGGGCCGCTCGCCGTCCCGCAGCTCGATGGGCATCACGTTGCGGTGCGCGTCGGTGGCCGCCATGCCGACCATCGGCCCGCGCTGCAGCAGGTGGTCCCAGCGGTCCACGTTGGGCCCCAGCTCCTGGAAGAACGCCAGGAACAGCAGGTCGGGCTCGCCCGTGCCCTCGGGTTCGGTGAACGGGCCGATGTCCTCGATCCAGCCGAAGGGATCGAGGCCGTAGATCTCCTCGCGGGACCCGGGGTCGAGCATGGAATGCAGCTGGAACACCTCCAGGCCGACGAGGCCCATGTCCTGGTAGGCCTCGAGGGTGGCCAGGTCCCGCTCCTCGGGGTGTTCCTGGAAGACCATGCCGCCCGCGGCCGCGACCTCGTCGAACAGGGTCTGGTCGGTGCGGTCGTACAGCTCGTCGGCCTCGTCGCCGTAGGGGGCGGCGTGGCGATCCATGCCCAGGGGCATCAGCGAGTCCTCGAAGCCGGCCATGTAGATCACGTCCCGGCCGTCGGGGCAGACGATGCGGTTGGCCACAGTCTCGCCGCCCTCGACGATGGGCTCGTCGTCGCCGCGGGGCAGCAGGATCTCCTCGAACGGGTGGTGGGCGGCGTAGCTGGGGTGGTCGGAGACGTAGGCCAGGTCGATGCCCACGCGGCACAGCCCGTCGCGCATCTGCTCGAGGCAGACCTCGTCCAGCACGCCGTCCACGTACCCGAACCCGTCGCAGGCGTCGTGGGAGTACACCGAGTGGAAGTGCAGGATCGACCGCAGCGGGGTGAAGCCGCGGGGCGACGCGATCTCGCCGTCCAGCGTGGGCAGGTCGCCTGTCCAGGGAACGGAGTCGTCGACGTCCGTCGTGTCGTCGTCGTCCTGCGCGCTGTCGTCGTCCGCGTCGTCGGTGGGGCAGCCCGCCACCAGCAGGGCGATGAGCAGCAACCAGGGGAGTCGTCGCATGGGGGCCTCCGCGGCCATTGTATCCACGGCGGGGGATCAGCGGGCGCGGCCCGGATCGTGGCGTTCCACGAGCACGCCCAGGGCCAGGGCCAGGCCGATCGCGCCCCACTCCATGCGGGCGCGGAACACGTCGTTGGAGACCAGGCCCTCCAGGAAGGTGAACACCAGGATCAGCGCGACGCACAGCAGGGCCGGCTCGAGCCAGTCCCCCGGCGGCCGGAGGAAGGCGCGCACCGCCGTGCCCCGGAACGCCAGCGCGTACAGCGCGGCCAGCAACAGGGCTGCGGGCAGCCCGGCCTCGCAGCCCACGTCCAGCAGCAGGTTGTGGGGGTAGGTGTAGTCCCACTCGTCGCCGCGGCTGAGCGCTCGCTGGTAGCCGCCGAGGCCGAAGCCCAGCAGCGGCTGCTCGCGGATCATCTCCACGGCCGTGCCCATCAGCCACACCCGGTCGTTGCTGCGGATGACCTGCTGCCAGTCCGCGCTGACGATGCTCATGGAGCGCTCGACGCCGCCGAAGTCCCGGGACTGGAACGAGTCGCGGAAGCCCCAGACGGTCAACCCGACGCACAGGCCCAGCAGTGCCACCTGGACGGTGTTGTTGACCAGGCTGCGGGTCAGGGTGCGCGCGTGGGCCAGCAGGCCGACGCCGACGGTCACCAGGCCGAAGAAGAACGGGCCGCGGGAGCCGGTGGCGATCGTGCCGCCAAGGCAGGCCAGCGCCAGCAGCAGCGCCATGCCACGCTGCAGGTTGCTGCTCGTTCGCGGCAACCACCAGAACAGGGCGACCACCGCCCCCACCACCAGGGCCACCCCGGAGGTGATCGAGCTGCCGCCGGCCATGCCCAGCCGCTCGTCGAGGTAGGTGCCGCGTTCGGTGGCGAAGAACATGCCGAACAGCACGAGCGCGGCCACCACCAGGAAGCCCCAGAACAGCTCATCCACCCGGTCGCGGTCCACCACCAGCAGCATGGGCGCGACGAACGACACCATGATGAAGGTGGCCAGGTAGAGCATCTTCTCGTACGCGATCAGCGGCATGGTCGAGCGGCCGTAGGCGACCAGGATCAGGCCGACCAGCCCCACGAACACGACGATCCCGGCGCTGGAGAGGCAGCGTCGCCGGTCGAACAGCAGGTGCACGCCACAGCACATGGCCACGAACAGGCCCATGGCGATGGACAGGTTGCCGGGCGCGGCCTTGAGCAGGGGCAGGTTCTTGATCGTGCCGATGAAGAAGTAGAAGGGCAGCACGAAGGTGGGGTGCCGCAGGCCGAACAGGCCACAGGCCGGCCCCACCACCACCAGCACGTCGACCAGCCCCGACGCGTCACGCATTCCCACCGTGATCAGCAGCAGCTCGAGGACCGCGCCCACGGCCAGGGCGATGAGGTAGTTGACGAGCAAGGTGCGGTCGATTGTACCAACCGGGGCCTACCGCATGGGGAAGCTCCAGCGCACGGTGGTCACCACCGCGGCGGGCAGCTCGCCGAAGCGCCACCCGGACAGCTCGTCGACCAGGGCCTCGACCAGGGCCTCGGCGTCGGTGTCGTCGTCGAGCACCCGCACGTCGATCACCTTGCCCGAGGAGCTGATCTGGAGCTCCAGCTCGACCGTGCCCTTCACCTTGCCGTGTTCGCGGCGGAACGCCTGGTACAGGGCCCGGATCTCGTCGCGCCGCTCGTCGAGCTGTTCCAGGACCGAGGCCTCGGCCACCCACGCGGGCTCGTCCGCGTCTCCCGTACCGGCCACGCTGATCTCGATCTCGTCGACCGAGTCCAGCAGCTCATCGTTGAAGTGGGTCCGCTGGCGGATCAGCGGCTGGTACGACGACCGGCCCCGATCGAGCATCACGCCTCCCGGGCGCCGCAGCGCGCCGTCCACCCTGACGTCGTCGAAGTCGACGTCGGAGCGGCTGCGGTAGGTGACGTGGCCGGACGAGCCGGCAACGGCCGTCTCCGGCACGCCCGCCGGCAGCTGCAGCGGCTGGATCACCGTGGTCGGGTCGCCGCCGTCGCTGCGCACCTCGGTGTCCACGGCCACGAACGAGGTGTACTCGGTCATCAGGCCGTACTGCACGCCCAGGGCCGTGATCTCCTCGGCCACCTCGTCCACGCGCCCCAGCCCGCCGAGGTCGGACAGGTAGCGGATGCGGTGGCGGGCCCAGAGCAACGACAGGGCCTCGTGCTCGGCCCGCTCGTGCGTGGCGTCCACGTGCACGACCGACTCCCACGCACCATCCGCGGCCATCCCAGAGACCACCACCTCCCCATGGGGCCTGCCCCGGTAGCGGCCGAACACGGTCACCGGCCGGTCGGCGAACAGGTCCGGGACCGCGGGGGGCTCCACGTCGTAGGCGGCCAGCCCGTCGAGGGTCACCTCCACGTCGCGCAGCACGGGCGACGACACGTAGTCGCGCAGCGCCTCGGCCCTGGCCGGCGCCTCGGCGTGGTCCAGCACCACGAACGGCTCGCCGCGCCCGGCGTGGGCCATGCCCTCCATCAGGTGACGGTTGACCGACTTGCCGATGCCGAAGGCGAACAGATTGGCGTCGCCCAGGCTCTCGCGGACCACCTCGAAGGTGTCCTGGTCGGCCTGCACGTAGCCGTCGGTGGCGACCACCACGATGCGCGCCAGGTCCAGATCCCGGGGCAGGTTCAGGGCCTGCTGCAGGGCGGGCACGATCTCGGTCCCCCCTCCCCCACGCTGCCGGTCCACGAAGTCCAGCGCCTCGGCGATGGCCTGCTCGTCCGCCGGCAGCGAACGGGGGGACAGCCAGGAACTGCCGCTGGCGAACAGCAGGATGTTGAAGCGATCGTCGGGCCGCAGGCCGAGCAGCAGGTCACGGATCAGCTGCTTGCTCACGTCCAGGGGGAACCCCCGCATGGAGCCGGACACGTCCACGACGAACACGTACTCCCGGCCGACCACGTCGTCGGGTTCGACTCGTTCGGGCGGGGCCACCGTGAGCAGGAAGAAGCCGTCCTCGCCGTCGGTGCCGGGGTACAGCAGCAGCCCGGCCCGGATCTCCTCGTCCGCCAGCACGTAGCGCACGACCACGTCCCGGTCCGCCTCGTGGCCGCTGGCTAGCCACACGTGCGCCTGGCGCTCGCTGCCGTACTCGATCTGCACCTCGTGGGTGTCGCAGCCGATCTGCGCGATCGGCAGGTCCCCGTCCAGGGTCACCGTCAGCTCGAACGTGGACGGCGACACCTCCCCTTCGCCCAGGTAGGGATTGGCCACCCAGTGCTCGGACGCGGGCGCGTCGGACACGCTCATGTTCGAGTAGCGGGGTCCGACCACGGTGGGGAACACGAACTCGTACACCCCGTCCGTGGGCACCATCAGCTCGGTGTAGGACAGCTCGACCACCACCTCGTCCCCGGGCAGCACGTTGGCCACGTTCATCTGGAACACGTTGGGCCGCTGCTGCTCGAGCAGCGACGCGGTGCGCCCCTCGGCCCGGGCCTGCTCGTAGGTCTCGCGCGCCTCCGAGCGCTCCTGGATCACCGCCTCGATCACGCGCTCGCCCACGGTCATGGTCATGGCGTGCACCGCGGCCCGGGTCGAGCCCGGGAACACGTACACCGCCTCGATGGGCTCGGCGCCGTCGTTGCGGTAGACCTGCGTGACCTGCACGTCGGCGATCACACCGGCGATCCACGCATCCACCGAGGTGTGCTCCAGGGGGAATGCCGCAGCCACGTCCTCGTCGCCGAGCACCACCATGTGCGGTGCGAGGACTTCGTCGGTGTCCGCGGCACGGGCTTGCCCCCAGGTCCCCAGCAGGAGGATCACGGCGGGCGCACAGAGGGTCATCACGGCTCGGTTCATGTCGTCCTCCCAGCAGAGCAGGCGCTCCTGTGCAACCCAACGGCCAGGCGGGCAAACCGTCACGGGGCTGGTGTACGCTGACGTCCTCGATGGAGGAGGCTGCCATGCACAGGGTCATGGTCCTGGGAATCGGGCTGCAGGGGCGCGCCGTGGTGCACGACCTGGTCCACAACGACGGGATCGACACCGTGGTCGCGGCCGACGGAGACGCGGCCCAGCTGCGGCGGGCCGGGCCCCTGCTGGGCCGGGCCGTCCCCGCCACGGTGGACGCCACCGATCCGGCCGATCTGGCGCGCCTGTTCGCCGCGCACCGCCCGCACCTCGTGGTCGGCATGCTGCCCCACGCGCTGGGCCGGGCGGCCGCCGAGGCCGCGCTGGCCGCGGGCGCCCACTACGTGACCACCAGCTACACCTCCACCCTGGCCGAGCTGGACGGGCTGGCCCGGGAGCGGGGACTGGCCGTGCTCCCCGAGATGGGGCTGGACCCGGGCATCGACCTGGTGCTGGCGCGCAAGGCGGTGGACGAGCTCGACGAGGTGCAGGCCCTGGACGTGTTCGGCGGGGGGCTGCCCGCGCCCGAATGCGCGCACGACAACCCGCTGCACTACAAGATCACCTGGACCTTCCGCGGCGTGCTCACGGCTTATCGCCGGCCGGCCCGCCTGTTGGCGGACGGCGCGCCACTGGACGTGGCACCCACGGAGATCTTCGCCCCGGCACAGGTCCGCTCCGAGGAGTTCCCCGGCCTGGGCACGCTCGAGGTCTACCCCAACGGCGACGCGCTGGCGTTCATCGAGCGCTTCGGCCTGGGCACCGGGCTGCAGCAGATGGGGCGGTACTCCCTGCGCTGGCCCGGCCACTGCGCGCTGTGGTACCCGCTGGTGCAGCTGGGACTGCTGGACGAGGAGCCTGGACCCGACGGCGTGGCGCCGGTCGAGCGGCTGGCGCGCCACCTCGAGCCGCGCCTGCAGTTCGCCGACCACGAGCGAGACGTCTGCGTGCTGCGGGTCCGCGCCAGCGGGCTGCGCGGCGGACAACCGGCCGAGGTGGTGTACGACATGATCGACCACCGCGACCTCGGCACCGGCCTGTTCGCCATGAACCGCACCGTGGGCTACACCGCGGCCGTGGCCGCCCAGCTACTGCTGGACGGCACCATCGCCGGGCGGGGCGTGCTGTCCCCGGCCCGGGACGTGCCGCCGGATCCGGTGCTGGAGGCGCTCGCCGCCCGCGGGATCGCGATCACGCGGCGCTGAACGGGCTCACGACCCGGGTACGAGCGAGTCGGTCCAGACGGCGTACCCCAGGGCGCCGCCCAGCTCCGCGTTCAGGCGCCACACCAGCTCACCGTCGGGGGTGACCTCGTCGATCTGACCGGCCGTGGAGAACACGGCCAGGGTGTTGCCGGAGGGGAACCGGTGCACGTCCCCCAGGGTCGGACAGAACGTGGCCGGTTCCGGATCGTAGGTCCAGGTGATGTCGGCCTCCATCGACTCCTCGTCCAGCGCGATCTCGTACACGCGGGACGAGCTGGCGCCGGGGTTGCCGTTGTTGAACACCAGCAGCGAGCCGTCCAGCACCTGGAAGCCGTGCTGGGCCGCGAACGGCTCGAAGGGCTCGCCACTCGAGGTGAAGTCCGTGTACCCGGATCCCAGCACCCACTGCAGCTCACCGGCCGTCGCGTCGATCTTGAAGATCCCGTCGAACGCACGCAGCGAGACGTAGAACACATCCTGTTCCGGCACGTGGCGCAGCGCGTTCATGTGCGCCCAGGACTCGGGCGGGCCCGGCTCGGGATCGATCTCCCCCGCGTACTCGAAGTCCTGCCAGATGGAGTACACCTCCTCGGTGCCGCCGTCGGGTGTCCACAACACGATGCGATCCCCCTCCACCTCCTCGCCGTCCACCTCCCGCAGGTCGTACTCGATGAGGGCCATCACTCCGTCGTCGACCTCGATGAAGTCGTGGTGCCCGTCGAGCAGCTCCCACTCCTGCACGTCCGCGCCGTCGATGCTCACCCGCACCAGCCGCTGCGGCCCCTGGGCGCCCCCACCCGGCGCCAGCGCCACGTTGGGGCTCCAGTAGTACACGTGCCGGGCGTCCCGGGAGAGCCGCGCCCTGCTGACCGGGAAGCCGACGTCCTCCTCCATGTGCCACCACACGTAGTCGCCGTCGCCGTCCACGATCACCGGTCCGGGCGAGCCAGTGAAGATGGAGGTCACCAGGTACCCGTCCCCGGCCATGTCCGCGGACTCGTCCAGCAGCTCCACGGACAGCGCGGGCACGTCCACCGGCACCGCGCCGGTGGTGACCGCCACGTCCCCGCTGGTCAAGGTGCCGTCCGCGGTCTCGACGACCGCCCGCAGGAGGTAGTCCTCGGACGCCTTCATGCCCAGCACGGTCGTGGTGTAGGGAGCTCCGGCGCCCAGGTCGACCGGGATGGAGCGCGGATCCTCGCCCTCGCGCCCGAACTCGACGCGGGCCTCCGCCGGATCCGCTGCGTCCACGCTCCAGGTGACCTCCGCCACCGTGCCGACGTGCTCGCTGAGCGTCACCTGCAGGTCGAACGCGTCATCGTCGTCGTCATCGCCCGGATCCTGCTCGCAACCCAGGGAAACGATGCACTGCGCCCCGATCAGGGCCAGGATTGCCGACCACTTCACCGAACCTCGAGCCGTCATCTCAAGATCCCTTTCCCTACGGGAACCCCTGAAAATCCACGTGATCGATAGACACCTCGAATGTCCGGGGGTTGGAGCAAAAATCAACAGGTTTCGGGAAAAAAAGTCCATAAACGATAGACAGGTGCCCAGTTGGTGTGTAATCGTCCAGGAAATCTGGTTAGCAACGAGTCGAACCCTACAACCAACACCCACATAAGGAGGGGTAAAAGATGGCAGACAAGAAGTACTTCGTTCTCCTGGAAGGCACCGACGACACCGCGAGCGTGTTCCACAGCAGGCAGCCCCGGGGCGCAGCCCTGAAGGCGGCCCGCCGCGGCCTGACCGACATCCGCCTGCGCGAGCGCGGCACGAAGACCGTGCACGTGTTCGAAGGCTGGGTCGAGGAGGTCTCGGCCCCGAAGAACGCGCCGAGCTGGCTCGGTGACACCGTCAAGAAGGCCAACGTCAAGAAGAAGGGCGTGGAGAAGCTCTAGAGCTTCTGGCCGACGGACCCCATCTGCGAAGGGACCTGCGACCCCAGAGGGGGCGTTGCAGGTTCCTTCTGCGTTCTGGAGTGACGACGACGGGCTCAGAGGCCCTCGGCGACCATCTGGTGGATGAGCTGCTCCATGCGGCCGAACCCCTTGCGGAATTCCCTCTCCACGATCTTGGTGACGCCGCGGCCGATCACCGGGATGTCGATCTTGATCACCACATCCCGCTCGATGCGCGAGCTGGCGCCTGCGGGCACGACGCGGGTCGTACCGTGTACGTCCACCCGCGAGCCCGGGTCGCCCACGTGCTTCCAGAACAGCTCCAGCTTCGCCTTGGTGTAGCGATACTCGGTGGTCGATTTCTCGGTGGCCGAGCGGTCGATCTTGCCGGTCTTGGAGCGCTTGTAGTGCACGGTGTGCACGTTGAACAGCAGCGTGTCGTCGTTGTCGTCCACCGGCTCGTAGCTGACGTCGACGATGTCGTCGCGCGTGCGCTGGTTGGCCACGCAGTAGTGCTCCGAGCACAGCAGATCCGCCACCTTCTGCGGCGGCGCAGCCACGGTCATCGTGTGGTGCAGGGCCATGGGTCCTCCGGGGGCTGAGGGCCGATCTATACCACGGAGCAGCGCGCGGGAGCGCGCCCGCGCACCCTGAAAGGACGTGACACCGACCGCCGATCCTGCATAGCATGCTCCCCGCCAGGATTCCCGGGGGGCGGGGACCGGAACGGACGAGCGATGAAGCGCTTCGCACCATGGATCGCGGCGGCGATGGTCGTGGCCGCCGGCTGCAGCGACCAGGCCCTGTTCAACCCGCCCGAGCCCGAGTACCCGGCGATCGAGGTCACCCCCCTGTCGCTGGAGTTCGGTTCGCTCGAGGTGGGCTCCGAGGGCCTCACCCAGCAGGTCACGATCACCTCGGTCGGCCCGGTGGACCTCGACGTGCGCGGCCTGACCCTGGACGCACCATCCCACTTCTCGGTCTCCGCGGAGGAGGCCCCGCTCACCCTCGAACCGGGCGGCGCGACCATCGCCCGCATCACCTTCGAGCCCCTGGACGGCACCGAGGTCGAGGGCGTGTTCATCATCGACAGCAACGACCCGGACCAGCCCAGCATCGAGGTGCCGCTGCACGGCGCAGGCCTCGGCCCGGCCCTGATCATCGAGCCGGCCGTGTGGGACTTCGGCAACCCGGGCGTGTTCTGCACCGAGACCGTGGACCTGGAGGTGATCTCCGCGGGCAACACGCCGGTGACCATCGACAGCTGGGAGTTCGAGTCCAGCCCCAGCCAGACCGCGATGAGCTGGTCGACCCAGGACCTGTACGAGGGCCTGGTGCTCGATCCCGGTGACTCCGCCTTCATCACCGTCAGCATCTACGTGGAGGCGCTGGACAGCTACACCGGCCTGCTCACCGTGCACCCCGAGGAGGACATCGTCGCCGCCACCGCCACCCAGACCGCGGTGGGCAGCGGCGGAGACTGGGTGACCGACCACTTCATCCAGGAGGGCAACAACGACACCGACATCCTGTGGGTGGTGGACAACTCGTGCTCCATGTCCGAGGAGCAGAACACCCTCGGCGACGACTTCGTCAACTTCCACAGCATCGTCGAGGCCGAGGGCATCGACTACCGTATCGCCGTGGTCACCACCGACGACGAGGACTTCGTCGGCAGCACCAAGGTCATCGACAGCTCCACCCCCAACGGCGCGGCCATCTTCGCCGACAACTGCGATCTCGGCACCAACGGCTCGGGCACGGAGCGGGGGCTCAAGTACGGCTACGACGCCATGGTCAAGGCGATGGGCAACCTCTCGCCCAACCAGGACTTCTACCGCTCGACAGCCGGCCTGCGGGTGGTGTTCGTCAGCGACGAGAACGACCAGAGCGGCTCGTGGGCGGACTACGTGGCCGACTACCAGGCGCTCAAGTTCAACCCCGACCACGTGATCCTGTCGGCGATCGTGGGCACCGACGGCCTGGTCGCGGACGACTGCAACGGACCGGGCGGCGACGCGGACGGGGGCACAGGCTACGTGGACGCGGTCAACGAGACCGGCGGGATCCTGGCCAGCATCTGCGCGGCCGACTGGTCCGCGGCCCTGACCAACATCGGCTGGATCTCGCTGAGCCTGGCCGACACCCTGGCACTGAGCGAGACCCCCATCCCCGAGACCGTCACCGTGGAGGTCAACGGCGTGGGCCTGAGCACGGGCTGGTACTACGACGCCGTGCTCAACGCGGTGATCCTGGAGCCGGGCTACGTGCCCGTGGACGGCGACGAGGTGGACATCACTTACCAGATCCCCGGCACCTGCGCCGGGTAGGTCGGTTCAAGCCGCCACAGGCGGCGGAACCGACGTTTCTTCAGAACTCCCCGGCGATCCCCACGAATCCCGGCGACAGCTCCAGCCGCAGGGTCATGCCCGGCGGCATGGCCTGCAGCCGCTGCCGCTCCGCGGACAGCGCCTCACCGCCGGCCGCCGCAACGCAGAATTCCAGGGTCCCCAGCACCAGCATCACGATGCCCGTGAGATTCAGCACGGTCTCCGACGGGTAGTACAGGTCCCCCAGGGTCGAGCCCCGCTGCGGACTCGGTGCGATGCCGCCGCGATACTCGCGGATGACCACGATGGTGGCCAGGGAGGACACACCCGCGGCCAGGTCCAGCAGGCCCAGCAGCACGTACGGCGTGGTCGTGGCGCGGGCCAGACCCAGCTCGTCGGTCGCCCCCCGGGCCATGTCCGCCGACGCGACCAGCGGCGCGAACCGCAGCCCGCACAGCACGCCGGTCACCAGGTGGCCCACCCGCAGCCGCGTCCAGGTGGGGTGCCACTCCGGCGCGGCCGACGTGCGGATGGTCTGATCCATGCGCAAGGTGTGCGCCATGTGCACCGCGCAGAACGCCCCCCCGAGGCCGAGCTGGCCGATGGTGAGCGCGGTGTAGGCGCGCTGGCCGCGCACGACCGGGGCGACCTCGCGGGTGGGTGTGGTGACGGCCTCCTCGTCGTCCTGCTCGGCGGCATGCGCGGGGCCGAGGGCCAGCAGGGCGGCGACGAGGATCAGCGACAGGGAGTAGGTACGCACCTGATCCAGTGTAGACCATGCTCCCGCTGGAGCGCAGGAGCACCTGCGTGGGCTCAACACCCCTCCCCGGAGTCCACGAACTCGTTCACGGCCTCGACCTGGTCGCCCATGGTGCTGATCGCCTGCTCGACCGCGAAGTACTCGGGCACGTCCGCGCCGAGGAAGCGCGCCTCGACCCAGAACGTCTCCACGCGCAGGGCGTCGTCGGGCCACGGCACGAAGATCACCAGCGCGTACTGCTGATCCACGGCCATGATGCCGCCGTTGCTGAACTCCATGGGGGTGGGTGAGATGGAGCGCGACACGATGAACGGCTCGCCGTCCGCCGGTTCGACCCAGCGGAACTGCCGGGTCACCGTCTGCGTGGCCTCACCGAGGAACGGCACGGCCACGGTCTGCACGATGTCCTCCTCGAACCGATCGCACTCCCGGACCAGGAAGCAGTCCCGGTCACTGACCTCGGTCCAGTCGTACGCCAGGTAGTCCTCGTAGATCTCGTCCTTGGCCGGCCAGGTCACCCCGCACACCGACGGGACCACGCCCTGGGTGTAGGGCACGGCGCCCAGCGCGCCGATGATGCTCACCGTGTCCGGCGACGAGACCCCGGCCGCCTCGAGGTGGGACTCGTTCAACACGTCGACGTGGTAGCCCTCCTGGATGCCCTCCCAGTGCTCCTCCACCTTGGGCCACATGTTCTCGCCCATGGCCTCGAGGTACTCGTCGCCATCGTCGAAGTGCTCGAACCCGAACACCACCAGCTCCTCGAGGCTCTCCGGCGCCTCCACGACCGTGCATGCCGGTCCGAGCAACAGGGGCAGGAAGATCAGCAGGGATCGCGCTCGCATGGTGCTCCGCAGGTCGGCTGTGCCCTGGATGGCAGTGTACCACCGCCGGTCCGCCGGGCCCGTGGTCTGGTATCCTGACGAGCATGGAACGCAAGAAGATCGCGATCATCGGCACCGGCGGCACCATCGAGAAGACCTACGACGTGCTCGAGGGCGTGATGGCCAACGAGGTCAGCGTGCTCGAGGTGATGCTGGCCCAGCTGCAGCTCGAGGGTGTGGAGCAGGTGCACGTGCCGCTGATGAACAAGGACAGCCTGTTCATGACGCCCAAGGACCACGACCTGATCGCGCGCACGGCGGGCAACATGGCCGAGGCCTACGACGGCGTGGTGATCGTGCACGGCACCGACCGGCTGGCCGTCACCGGGGAGCGCTGCCACGAGCTGCTGGGCACGCCGTCGGTGCCGATCGTGCTCACCGGCGCGATGCGGCCCTACCAGCTCAAGCGCACCGACGCGATGCAGAACCTCACCGAGTCCCTGCTGGCGGTGCAGATCCTGCCGCCCGGGGTGTACGCCGTGATGCACAACCGCGTGCTGGCGTTCCCGGGCGTGCTCAAGGACCGCAGCAAGGGAGCCTTCGTCCGGCCGGACGAGATGTCGGAGGACGGCGAATCCGAGGGGGACTGAGCCATGCGATGGAGCTGGATCGTCATGGCGCTGGCGGCGAGCACGCTGGCGTGCCCCTCCGACAGGCCCGCACCGGGGGACGATGACGACTCCGCCGGGGCGGGGGACGACGACTCCGGTCCGACGGACGACGACGACAGCATCCCCGGCGACGACGACACCGGCGACGACGACGTCGAGCACGACTACGAATGCCACGCCGTGGGCTCGGCCTACACCGACGGGTTCTTCGCCCTGCGGGAGTACCAGGGGCGGCTCTACGCCGGCCTGTTCGGCTACGGCCACGAATCGCAGAGCATGCTCTACGCCTACCCCCCATGGGAGCTGACCTCGCCGGGCCTGACCGGGATCAGCGAGTCGGTGTGCGCGCTGCTGGAGTGGAACGGCTGGCTGTACGCCAACACCGAGTCCAGCGCGGACATCATGCGGTCGACCGACGGCTCGAACTGGACGAGGGTCTACGATGGCCCCGGCTCGACCATCGGCTGCGGGCTGGAGGCCATGGGGTCGTACCTGTACGCGGTCAACTACGGCAACGGCGCGGGCGAACACGGCCGGATCCTGCGCACGGCCGACGGCACCAGCTGGGACACGGTCTGGGACAGCGGCGGCGCGCCGTCCTACATCCGCGAGATCACGTCCCACGACGGCGTCCTGTACGCCTACTACGTGGACGAGGACACGGACCAGACCGGCCAGCTGTCATCGTCCAACGGCACGGACTGGGCCACCACCTCGACGCCGTCACGCATGTTCCGCGGCCACTCGTGGAACGGCCACCTGTGGCTGGCCAGCACCGAGCGAGGCGGCACGGGCGTGGCCGGCGTGTGGCGCTCCGACGGCGGGGAACCGACGCTGGTGTACTCCGCGTCCAAGAAGTACGTCACCGAGATCACCCACTTCGACGGCCGCCTGTTCGCCGGCACCTCGGACGGCTGGAAGGACGACGAGGGCACGTCCTCGCTGCTGATGTCCCCGGACGGCAGCACCTGGGAGACGGTCTGCGAGTTCCCCGAGATCGCCGCGTGGTCCATCGCCGCGGTCGGAGACCACCTCTACGCGGGCACCTGGCAGTACGAGCACGGCGGCCAGGTCTACGAGGTCTCGATCGTCGAGGTCCCCACCGACGACGACGATGACGACGACACCGCACCCGTGGACTGCAGCGCCATCTCGGCCGCCAGCGCCGCCTGGGAGGTCTGCGAGACCGGCCCCACCTTCTGCGCCGGCGTATTCACCGACGGCGCCGGATGCAACGCCTACTGCGCCCCCTCCGGCCTCCCCTGCACCGCCCGCTACGGCGGCGAACCCGGCTGCCAGCAAGAACCCCAGAACCCCTGGAACTGCTCGGACGAAAACAGCCACGAATCCGACTGGTGCGAATGCGGATGGAAGTAGAAACGGCCGGGGTCGCGGGGGCCGGAATTTTAATGTTTTTGATTGAAATTATTAAATAGCGGGCGCGCGCCCCCCCCCAGAC
>CAZXHG010000005.1:0-27218 GCA_964639985.1 uncultured Rickettsiales bacterium | reverse complement strand
ACCCTCATACAATATAAATAACCAAACAAAAACCACCCCCCCCCCCCCCCCCCCCCCCCCCCTCCCCTCTTCCTCCCTCTTCCCCTCTTCCTCCCTCTTCCTCTCTTCCTCCCTCTTCGTCTTCCTCTACTACGACTTCCAAAAACGATCCGGATTCTGCTCCCCGAAGATGCCCGAGTAGGTCCCCTTGCCCTCGGTGCGCTGGAAGACGAACTGGCAGACCGCGGTGCCGGGCACGATCTCGAGGTCGAGGTGGCCGAAGTTGGACATCTCGAGGACCTGGTGGTTGGAGATGCCGGGCTGCATGAAGCTGGCGGAGATGTGCACCAGCAGGCCGATGCGGGCGAACCGGGAGCGGCCCTCGAGCCAGCCGCAGATGTCGTCGGAGAGGGTGATCTTCTCGCGGGTGATGCCGAGGACCGTCTCGCCAGGGCGCATCATCAGGGACTTGCCGTCCGGGATCCAGATGCCCTTGGTGTACTGCTTGTAGTCCAGGTCATCGGTGACCCGCACGTCGGTGGGCATGCGCACGAACACGCGGAAGGCGTTGGCCAGGTGCAGGTCCACGGACGCCGGCCCGATCATGTCCGGGTCGTAGGGATCCACGTCGATCCGCCCTGCGTCTATCTCGGCCACGATCTCGCTGCGCGCCAGGATGCTCATGGTCGTCCTCCTGGAGGGGGAGTCTATATCTCGCGCGGGCAGCCCGTGTAGGGCATGCTCACCGAAGGAGCGACAAATGCCGATTCGCGTGTTCCTCTTGACCGTAGCGATGGCGCTGGGCTCCGGCTGCGCTGGCCGCGCGCCGGAGACGGCCCAGGAGAGTGGAGAGACGCCCACCGAGGAGACGGCCACGCCAGCGAGGAGCGACTCGATGCAGGCGCCGTGGAAGATCACCTACGCCGACGGCAGCGGAAACGCGACCACCCTGTGGAGGGACGCGGCCGCGGAGCCGGTACACCTGCAGTACACGCCGGTGACCCCCGAGGTCAGTTCGAGCGGCACCTACTCCGGTGGCGAGCCGCGGCAGGGTGACGTGCCGGACTCGGAGGCGGGGCAGCTGGAGCGCTGGGTGCAGCGGCTCGAACAGGAGACGTCGAGTCACGCCGAGGCGCGGGCCATGGGGACCGGGCAGCTCCGGATCGAGGTAGCGGGCGACGAACGCACGATCATCATCGCGCCGGGACCGACCCTGGACCAGTTCGATGCGTATGTCCGCGAGCTCGGACAGGCCGTGCCACCGACCTCAGGATAGCCATCGGCCCCACCTCGCGGACCCGCGCCAGGCCGGCGGCGTCCCGTACGAGCAGCCCGCCCGCAAAGCCGATGGCGTTGACCGACATCCGCTCGTAGTGCTCGCGTGACCGCGGCACGGCCAGCATCCACCGACGGGTCAGCAGGAGGTTGTACGGGCCGGACTGCCGGCCATCGGGCCGAGGCTCCAGCCCGATGGCGTCGAGCAGGCGCAGGTAGCGCTCCAGCAGCCCTGGCGTCGCCAGGGTGGCATCCGCTGGCAGATCGCGAAGCGACAGCGTGGCATGCACGAACGGCAGCCGCGCGCTTCGCTGCGGATCCCGAGCCTCGTCAGGGTCTTCGAGCGCCACCTCGATGGGGGGTCGCTGGATCCCGCCCCCGAGCGGGAACGGCGCCAGCTGCAGGTGCTTGTGCGCCTGGCTGGCGCCCGCCTCGACCCCGCCGTTGTAGAAGCCCAGGCCGTCCACCTCGGCCATGCAGGCCCACAGGGCGCCGAGGTCCGCCGCGGTCAGCAGCTGGCGCTGGTCCTCGAACGACCGCGTGATCACCAGCAGGTGGTGGTCCAGCACGTTGAACTTGTTGAGCACGGCGAGGTGGGTGTCGCTGACGTCGGCCACGAACAGGTCGGGATCGTGGGGCAGGAAAGGGTTGGCCGGCGCCTCGCCGCGGTCCTGGCGCTGCCGGGCCTCGGCCTTGCGCTTCAGGTTGTCCACCACGCGCACCTGGAAGGCGATGCCGCCGTCCTCCACCGTCTCGAAGGTGGTGGGGATCGGCTGCAGTGCGCCCACGGCCAGGCCGTGTTCGGTGGCGGCGTGCAGGCGCTGCCAGAGGGTACCGGGAGTCCAGGCGTCCATCGGTGATGAATGTGCGACTGGGCCCCACTCGAGGTCAAGCAGAAGGTTGGCTGGGAACAAAGTACGAAGAAATTCGTTGTTAACTACGAAAATCTTCGTATAACCTGATGAGCACGAACGAGGTGAACCATGGGACGACACCCGACCCCCCGCCCGACCGACGGTGAACTGGCCATCCTGGAGGTGCTGTGGCGCCGCGGCCCCAGCACCGTGCGCGAGGTGCACGACGAACTGGCCGGCGACACCGCCTACACCACCGCCCTGAAGATGATGCAGATCATGGCCGACAAGGGCCTGGCCACGCGGGACACGTCGCAGCGCAGCCACGTGTACACCGCGGCCCTGGACCAGGCGAAGACCCAGCAATGGCTGGCCCGGGACCTGGTGGATCGGGCCTTCGGCGGCTCGGCCGCCCAGCTCGCCATGCACGCCCTGTCTGCGAAATCCGCGTCATCCGAGGAGCGGGCTGAAATACGCAGGCTGCTCGATGCGTTGGAAGACGGAGATCCGGACGAGGGGAGCGCGCGATGACCGGCCTGCTGCAACCGATGCTGTCCCACCCCCTGGCCCACGCCGTGGGCGCTGGCCTGCTGCACTCGCTGTGGCAGGTGACCGCCGTGGCCCTGCTCGTGGCCGCCGTGCTGTTCGCGCTGCGGCGCCGCAGCGCAGCCGTGCGCTATGTGGTGGCCTGCGCGGGCCTGGTGGCGATGGGAATCCTGCCCGCATTCACGGCCCTGTGGGTGCTCGAGCCGCTGACCGCATCCCCCCTGATGCCGTCCGTGGCCGGCCCCGGGTCGTCGTCCTCCATGTCCACTCCCACGGCGCTGGTCGAGGCGGTCCAGCCCTGGCTGGTGCCTGTGTGGCTGCTGGGCGTGACCGCGCTGTCGCTGCGCTTCGCCGGCGGCTGGCTGCAGGTCCAGCGGCTGCGCTACCACTCCACCTCGCCTGCAACGGCCGCGGTATCCGACGCTGTTCGGCGCCTCTCCGCACGCCTCGGCCTGCGCCGCCGGGTGAGCGTGCTGCGCTCCCCCCGGGTGGCTGGGCCGCTGACGCTGGGCTGGTTGCGACCGGCGATCCTGCTGCCGGCCAGCACACTGAGCGGCCTGGACCCGCGTCAGCTCGAGCTGGTGCTGGCCCACGAGCTGGCCCACGTGCGGCGGCACGACTACCTGGTCAACCTGCTGCAGTCGGTGGCCGAGATCCTGCTGTTCTTCCATCCGGCCGCGTGGTGGCTATCCCGCCGCATCCGCGAAGAGCGGGAGATGTGCTGCGACGACGTGGCCGTGGCCACGTGCGGCGATCCCGTTTCGCTGGCCCGCGCGCTGGCCACCCTCGAGCAGCACCGCGCCACCCGGGTCGGCCTGGTCGCCGCGGCCACCGGCGGCTCGCTGCTGGTCCGGGTCCGGCGGCTGCTGGGCATGCCCTCGACTCCGGATCCCCGCCCCTCGGGCTGGGTGTCCCTGCTGCTGGTGGTCGGCCTGTTGATGGCCATCGGTTCCGGCCTGCAGCGCCGGGCCGAGGCGACCGTGCACGAGGGGCCCCTCGATCCGCCCGCGCCCGCGCCCATCGCCCTGCCCGCGCTCCCGGCCGCCCCGGCGCTCGCCGCGCTGCCCGCACTGCCGGCAGCGCCAGCCGCACCCGCACTGCCCGGCGCACCGTCGCTGCCATCGCTACCGGCCGCGCCCGCGCCACCCACACCGCCGCCAGCTGCCGACGACGAGGACGCCCCTGCACCGCCACCGATCCCACCCCTGCCGCCCGCGCCGGTCGACGGGGAGATCCCTCCCTTCCCGGACGTCCCCGACATCCCGGACCACCTGCAGACCGAGGAGGAGGTCCAGGCCCACATCGAGGCCAACCAGGCGGAGTGGGACCGCTTCGCCGAGCAGGCCGAGGCCTGGGGTGAGCTGTACGCCGAGCGCTGGGAGGCGTTCGGTGAGGACATGGAAGCATGGGGCGAGCGGTTCGCCGAGGACCACGCCGAGCAGTGGGAGCGATACGCCGAGGAGATCGAGGTCGAGGTCGAGCGGTGGGCCGAGGAAAACGCCGAGACCTTCGCCCTGCAGTTCCAGCGATGGGACGGGGGCGGTGCGCAGGAACACCACGCCGACGCGCTGGAGCGCCAGGCCGAGGAGCTGGAGCGCCGAGCTGACGAGATGCGCCGCCAGGCCGACGAGATGCGGCAGGAGTCCGACGAGCTGCAGCGCGAGCTGGAGCAGGAGCGACGGGAGCGGGAGCGGGATCTCCGGCGCGAGGAACGTGAGCAGCGACGGGAGCGGCGGGAGAGGGAGCTGGAAGAGGAGGAGGACTAGCTACGCCGCGTGTGCGGGTACTCCTCGTCGCGGTCCTGGAACGTCAGGATCTTACGATTCACGATCCTCCCCTGATCCAGGTCCAGCGCCCTGCCGAGCGTGGGCTGCTGCGCCCACCGCTCCGGCCCGGCCACCAGGTGCTCGACCCACGGCCACAACGGCTTGCTGTGCTCCAGTGACGCGGTGTTGAACAGGTACGACGGCGTGTGGTCGACCGCGTAGTAGGTGACCCGGTCACCCACCTCGAAGGTAGGATCGTCGAAACGCGTGGGGCGCGCCCACTCGAAGCCCATGCCCCGGTCACACGACACGTCCAGGATCACGGTGCCCGGCTTCAGCCGGTCCACCTCGCGGTCGTAGATGAACATCAGCGGGTTGTCCGTGTCCTGGTACACCGCGTTGACGATGATGTCGTAGTCGGCGAGCTCCTCACCGAAGGGGATCACGTCGCCTGCGGCGTTCTCCACGAACAGGTTGGGCCCGATGTCCGGCCGGCGAGCGTACTGGCGGTAGTTTACACCCGGGATCGTCGACAGCACCCCGTACGGCGGGCGCATCGAGAACACGGTGATGTCGTTGTAGTCCAGCGCCTGCAGCGCGTGGGCCGCGCCACGGCCGACCGCGCCGAAGCTGATGATCGCGCAGCGCTTCTGCTGGTCGTACCAGCCCTTGGTGCCCAGCAACACCTGCAGGCAGTGCACCACCGAGCAGTAGCCGGCCATCTCGCTCTGGGTGTTGAACAGCCACACGCCCTTCTGATCACCGCGCCACTGGTACATGTACTCCATGGCGATATAGGTCATCTTCTTGCGGATGCCCTCGTCCACGATGGCGGGGTTCTGGATGGCGTGGACCGCGCCCCACAGCACCTGCCCCTCGCGGAACAGGTGGAAGTCGCCCTCGGTGGGCTTGAAGACCATGACCGCGTCGCAATTCGCGTACAGCTCCTCGCGGGTCATCAGGCCGGCCACGAGGGGCTCGAACTCCGAGTCCGGGATGCGGAAGTTCTTCCCGTACCCCTTCTCCACGTACACGTACTTGCGGGCTTCCTCCGGAATCAGGTGGAAGTGCGAGGGGTGCAGCGCCACCCGCTTCTCGTTCTCCTTGGTGGAGGTCGCGACCAGTCCCAGGGTCAGCTCGTTGGCCATGTGGGTCCCCTTTCCGCGGGGGATTGTAAGATAACGGCGTGCCCGTTGCGTACCCCGCTTCCCCCCTCGACCTGGCCATGGGTGGGCTGGGCCCGGACCTGGCCGTGGGCCGTCAGCAGCTGCACGTGTGCATCGACCTGGACCGGGCTCCGCCGCGGGACGACCTCGTCCGGGCCGCGCGGGCCACGGTGGAGACGTTCCCCGTGCTGGGCTGCCGGTACGTGCCCGGGTGGTGGCGGGACCGCTGGGTGGCCGCGCCGGATCCGGCCGCGGAGGACGTGGTCGAGGTCATCGAGACCGACGACGTCGAGAGGGGCACGGCCGCCCTGGTCGACCAGCAGCTCGACCCCGCCCACGGCTGGCCCTGGCGGATCAGCCTGCTAGGGGCGCCCGACGCCACCCGGCTGGTGGTGACCGTGCTGCACATGGCCGCGGACGCGGCCGGCACCCTGGCCGTGGTGAGGGAGTTCGGCTCGCAGCTGTGCACGGATCGCCGCGCGGCCGATCAAGGACCGACGGACCGCGGGACCCTGCAGCTGGTACGTGCGTTGCGGGTCGGCGACCTGCCCCGCCTCGCCGTCGAGGTGGTGCGGGAGTGGGTGCGGCCGCTGCTGTACCCCTGGATCGCACACACGGCCGCTGACACGGTGGACCGCGGCGCGCCCGCGGTCTTTCGCTCGGCCGTGGCCGACCTGCCAGCCCTGCGGCGGCGCTGCCGCGACCTCGACTGCACGATCAACGACGCCCTGGTGACCGCGCTGGCGCTGCTCAACGCCTCGCTGGCCCAGCGGGGCCTGGTGGGCACGTTCTTCACCGTGGACCTGCGCCGCTACCTCCGGGACGACCGCCCACGCATCGCCAACCTCAGCGGATTCGACACCCTGCTGCTGCCCCGCGCGCGGCTCACGGACTTCGCGACCGCCGCGGCCGCGATCTCCCGCCGCACGGCCGCCCGCAAGCGGGGCCTGCCCGGGCTGCCTGCCATGCTGGCCATGTCCGGGCTGACCGCGGCCGCGCCCCACGGGCTGCAGCGGTTGATCGCGCCGCTGGGCACAGGCCTGTTCCGCTCCCTGGCCACCCGCGGTCTGCTGGTGACCAACATCGGCCCCCTCGACCCCTACCTGGCCCCCTGGGGTGACCAGGTGAAGTCGGCTTCCGTGGTCGGCCCGTTCCTGCGCGGCCTGCGCACCCCGATCGTCACGGCCACGTCGTTTCGCGAGCGCCTGACGCTGCACGTGGAAGGATTCGACGCCGAGCGCGTACAGACGATGGCCGTGGCGCTGCAGGATCTGCTGACCTCACCGTGAACGCTGCACGCATCCGGGTTTGTGTGGACTCGCTGCGGCCGCGTCGATAAGGTGCCCTCGCCTGGGGAGACGACCGATGCCTGCCGATCCCGCCGCCGAACTGGCCGTGATGCTCAACCACAACGCCCGCCGCGTGTCCCGGCGCGTGCAGCGCCGCCTCGAGCAGTTCGTGCCCCGCGTGCGGATCTACGACTCCAGCACGCTGGAAGAGGCCCGCCAGCAGGTGTACGACGCCATGGAGAAGGGCTACCGCAACATCGTGTGCGCTGGCGGCGACGGCACCGTGGTGCACATCCTCACGGCCATCCGTGAGTACGTGGACGAACACGGCGGCAAGCTACGCTTCCCCCGCATCGGCATCCTCAAGCTCGGCACGGGCAACGGCTGGGCCTTCGACGTGAAATCGCGCAAGCCGCTGGAGGCGCTCAAGCGACTGCTGGGCGAGACCCCGACCCGGCCCTTCCACCTGCTGGAGTCCGAGGACAAGGTGTTCCACTTCTCCGGCCTGGGCTACGACGCGGCCGTGCTCAACGACTACGTGCAGTTCAAGGACCGCTACGGCAGGGGCCTGCTCCGGCCGTGGTTCAAGGGACTCACCGGCTACCTCACCGCGCTGTTCCTCAAGAGCGTGCCCGAGCACCTGTTCGCGGGCACGCCCCAGGTGCGGGTACGCAAGGGCCAGGGCCCGGTGTACGCCGTGCTCGGGGGCGACGTGATCCAGCCCCTGGACGTGGGCGAGGGCGAGACCCTGTACGAGGGCCCGGTGACCGTGACCGGCGCGGGCACGACCCACTCGTACGGCTACGGCTTCCACGCGTTCCCGTTCGCCTCCTCGCGGCCCGGGTTCTTCAACTTCCGACTGATCCGCGCGGGCGTGCTGGAGTGCCTCAACAACGCCATCCCGATCGTGCGCGGCACCTACCGCGCGCCGTCGTTCCTGGACTTCCTCGCCCAGGACCTGCTGCTGGAATTCGACCGGCCGATGCCGCTGCACATCGCGGGCGACGCGCAGGGGGAGCGGGAGACGATCCGCTACCAGATCGCGGACTTCGAGGTGGACGTGTACGACTTCGCCACGCCGTGAGGCCAGGGAGCCCCCATGCTCGCGCATGGGGGCGGGGCCGGGTGGGATTCAGGCGGGCGCGGCCAGCTTGCGGGCTTCCAGCAGGTTCAGCAGCTTCACCGAGTACTGGTCGACGTCGTCGATGACCCGGGCCGTCCGGCTCTGCAGCAGCGAGTGGAAGATCATGATCGGGATGGCCACGATCAGGCCGAACTCCGTGGTGTACATGGCGATGGAGATGCCCGAGGCGAGCAGGGCCTGTTTCTGCTCCGCGGTGACCTCACCCACCGCCTTGAACGCCTGGATCAGCCCGGAGATGGTGCCCAGCAGCCCCATCAGCGTGGCCACGTTGGCCCAGGTGCCGAGCATGGCCGTGCGCCGCGTGAGCAGCGGGACCACGGCCAGCGTGGTCTCGTCCACGGCGTTGCGGATCTCACGCGGGGTGCGGTTGGCCCGCACGAGCCCGGCCTTGAGCACCCGGCTGAGGGCCGCGTGCGGCTCGGTGTTGCACAGCTTGATCGCCCGGTCGATGTTGTTGGCCGCCACCAGCTTCTGGACCTGGGCCATCAGGGCCTGGCCGTTGACTGCGTAGCGGAAGTACACGAAGTAGATCCGTTCGAGGATGGTGGCCAGGGCGATCACCCAGACCGCCAGGATGCCGTACATGAACGGCCCCCCGAGGGTGAAGAATCCGACGATTTGTCCCATGACGACGCGCGCTCCTTTCCATGGGATCGGTTGGGGTTCCGCCGGTCGACCGTCGACGCGGCGGAGGGATCGGGGCGGGTCGTCGGGCTACGAGGGTGTGGCGAGCACGGACACCTCCCAGCGGGCGCTCGTCCGTTCAAACGTTCGGATGGGGTGCCGGATTCCCTCGGGGTGGGAGTTGGAGCGCCAAACGGGTAAACGGTAGTTGTGGGGTCGGGCTCTTGCCAGCCTTCGGCTACCTTCGCCTCGAAGCGTTCCCCATCGACGGGTGCATGGGCGTGCTCATCGGCGGGCGTCTGAGGTGTGTGCACGAGGGGAAGCGGCGGAGGGGAAGCGGATCGTCTTCTTTCGGATATCCTGCCTCTGTCAGAAGGCATCCGCAGACCACCTCCGGGGCGCCGAACGAGCAGCCCCTGCGGGGATAACCCGTCGCTGTGAAACGCTTCGAGGCATCGAGTGGGTCTCCGATCCCCGGGGTGACGAAATCGCCGGCTTCGTGGCCGTTGCCCCGAAGCCCCGTTTCTTCCTCGTCTCCTGAACCAAGATGGGCTCCTGTTCCCCGAATCGGTCCGTCAGGCCATCTTGGTTGACCAAGATCACCGGGAGCACCGAATCGCGGAACGGATCGACGTCTTGGTTTGGGGATTTTCGTCCCAGCCGAGCGGCACGGGGCTCGAGCCAGGGAGTTCCCGTCTGGCGCTCTAGTTGCAGTCCGCGCCAGGCGCCGTGTAGCTGTGCTCGACCAGGTGGTTGGACTCGTTGCCGGCGATGTCCTGGATGTAGACCTCGACGTCCACCACGGTGCCGGGCTGGATGAACGGCTGGCCCGAGTCCATGGCCACCAGCATCTCCACGGACATGGTGGTGGCGTGCAGCGGCTTGTCGCCGAGGTCCAGCGGCCAGATCCACTGGTCGCCGCTGAAGATCGTCCAGGCATGGATGAAGTCGTCCGGCGAGGCCAGGTCACCGTCGCCGTCCTGGGCAGCCCAGCTGATGGTCAGCACGCAGTCCTCGCCGACCATGCCCGGCGTGAACGCCAGGTCGAAGATCTGCGGGACCGGGTCGGTGTAGGTGTCGTCGTCGCCCACGTCGTCGTCGTCGGCAACGGCCGAGTCGTCGTCATCGTCATCGTCCGGGGTCCAGGGGGTGCCCTGGGTCGGACAACCCGCGAGCAGCAGCCCGCCGACCAGCAGCAGCAGCCCGATGATCTTGCCGTCGCTCATCGCGACCTCCCCGCTCACGGCGCGTACAGGTCGTCCATCACCGTGTTGAACCCGAACGCGTAGCCCATGTCCGTGTTGAGCCGCCAGGCGGACTCGCCCGCCTCGGTGACGCGGTCGATCTGACCGGCCGTGGCCCACGTGATCAGCGTATCCCCGTCGTCGAAGCGGTGCACGTCTCCCAGCACGAAGGTGTAGATGGCCGGATCGGCGTGGTACGACCAGATCTCCTCGGCGCTGTCCCCGCCCACCTCCACGGCGTACTCCACGGCGCGGGACTCCAGGCCCGCCGGGCCGTCGTTGTCGAAGATCACGATCGAGCCGTCGAGCACGTGGAACTGGTGCTCGTGCATGAACGGCGTGCCCGTGATGTCCACCTCGCCGGCGATGCCGCCGAACAGCCATTCGCAGGTGTAGGTCGATCGCGGGATCTTCGTCAGGGTGGAGAAGTTGCGGATGCCCAGGTAGTAGGCGTCCTCGTCCGCGTCGTAGTCGATGGCGTTGCAGAACGTCCAGCCGAAGTCCATGTCGTCGTGGGTGTGCACCTCGGGATCGAAGCAGTCCCAGGCGCTCCACACGTCGGTCTGGGTGCCGTCCGGCGCGATCTCCACGAGCTTGTCACCGCGCATCTGCTCGCCGTCCACGTCGCGGTACTCCGTGGCGATGGCGGCGATGGTGCCGTCCGGAAGCTCCACGAAGTCGTGGGCCAGCAGGGGCACGGGGATGGGGGTGACGGTCGAGCCGTCGAGGGACACCCGCATCAGCTCGGAGTCCTCAGCCGGATCGCCGGACACGCTGGCCGCATTGTAGAGCAGGCTCTCGCCGTCCACGGACATGCGCAGCCGGTACACCTCCAGCTCCCGGTCCTCGGGCCAGTACCACACGATGTTGCCGTCCGGGTCGATGATGGTGGGCCCGGTCCACGCGCCGATGGCCGGCACGAGCATGAAGGCGTCCATGCCGTCACCGACCGCGGTCAGGCCGGGCAGCTCGGCGGGCAGCGAGCCGGTGGTCACGCTCTGGGCCTCGCTGGTGCAGCTGCCGCAGGCCACCGAGTAGCTGACCGCGGTATCCGCCGCCAGCCCCATCAGCACGGCGTCGTGCTCGGTCCCGGCGGTCTCCTCCGGGGCGGTGAGGCCGAGCCCCGCCGTGGGGCCGAACTCCACCTGGCACGTCGCGTCGACGTCCGTGGTCCAGGTCACCGTCACCACGGTCGCGACGTGCTCGCTGACGGTCGCGGCGATGCCGTCGATGGTCAGGTCACAGGTCGCGGTGGTGTCGTCGTCGTCCGCGGTGTCGTCGTCCTGCGGGGCGGTGTCGCAGCCGGGCAGGGCCAGCAGCAGCGCGGGCAGCAGCAGCAGTCGTCTCATCGTTCCTCCAGGCTCAGCAGCCGTTGCCAGGGTACACCAGCGGGTCGCGATCGTCGCAGTCCAGTCCCACGGCCGGATAGCTGCCTCCATCATACGAACCGGGCTGCCACCACTCGGGATAGCCGTCACCGTCGAGGTCCCAGTCCCCACCCCCGGGTCCACCGTAGGCGCCGATGTCGGCCGGACCGCCGTCCGCATCGGTGAGCGCGGGATCGCCCGCGTCGACCAGGTCGGACAGCGGGTCCAGGTGCAGGTCCCAGTCCAGCGCGTCCGCGGAGGTGGTGTCGAGGTACAGCGGCGCGACCGCGACGTTTCCGTCCGTGCCGGTGGGATCGTCGATGCCCTCGAAGCCGGACGGCGCGTTGCCGTGGGCGTTTCCGTAGCGGATGGTCACGGTCCCGTCGTCCCACTGCAGGGCGCCACCGTCGAGCACGGCCTCGTTGGCGGACAGGTCGACGCCGACGAGTTCCAGGGTGTCGCCGCCGGCGAGCACGCCGCCGCCCGACCCGGTGGTGAAGTTGCCGACCACGGACAGGTGCTGCAGCACCACGTCACTGCGCTCGACGTACAGGCCGCCGCCGTCCCCGACCGCGTCGTTGGCCCCGACGACCGAGTCCCTGACCGTCACCGTCGAGTCCTTGGCGTAGAACCCGCCGCCCCACGATCCCGCGCTGTTGCCGACGATCCGCGTGTTGGCCAGCTCGACCGTGGAGTCGTTGATGTACAGCCCGCCGCCGTTCTGATCCGCGACGTTGTCGGCCACGACCGTGTCCTCCACGATGGCGTCGGATCGCCACAGGGAGACGCCGCCCGCGCTGCCGCCCGACTCGTTGCCGGTCACGGTCATGCCGCTGACCGTGGCGGTGCAGTCGTACAGGTACAGTCCGCCGGGGAAGCCGTTGGAGACGTTGCCCTCGAACGTGACATCGACGAGATCGACGATGCTGTCCTCGAGCTCCAGTCCCGCGGACGAGCTGGCCGTGTTGGCCGCGACGAGCAGACCGTCGATGGTGACCTCGCTGTCGTCCGCGCACCCCCCACCGCCCGACGAGGACGCGGTGTTGTCGCGCAGCTCCAGCCCCTGGATCTCCCCCTCCACCAGGTTGAGCTTGATGCCTGCGCACATGCTCGCGCTGGTCTGCTCGATCACGAGGCCCTCGACGTGCAGCGTGCCGAGGTAGAAGTACGCGCCGCCGACGTCGTCGCCCGTGCACCCGGTGATCACCAGGTCGACCAGCGTGGGGCTGGCACCCTCGCGCACGATCAGACCCCCGGCCGACGACGTGCCGTGCCCGTTGGTCAACGTGAACCCCTGCAACCGGGCCTCCTCCCCCTCGCCGTCGTCGAACATCACCACCACCTCCGCGCCGCCGGCGTCCACGATGGTCGCTGCCGATCCGTCGAGGCCGACCACCTGGAGGGCCTTGCCGCCGAAGTCGAGGGTCTCGGTGTAGGTGCCGGCCTCCACGCACACCGCGTCCCCGTCCGTGGCCGAGTCGATGGCGTCCTGGATCGAGTCGCCGGGCGCGACCGCCCACTCGATGGAGGTGGAGTCGCAGTCGTTGTCCTCCCCGTCGCACAGCTCGAACCCGCCCGGGAACAGCTCCGGGTCGGTGTCGTCGCAGTCCCCGTCGCACAGGGTGTAGCCGTCGCCGTCGCCGTCCTCCACGTCGTCGCCGGTGGTCTCGTCGCAGTCGTTGTCCAGGCCATCGCAGGGCACCTCCTCGGCGCCCGGGTACACCGTGGCCTCGTCGTCGTCGCAGTCCCCGGCGCAGACCATCACGCCGTCGCCGTCGTCGTCGTCCTCCAGCGCGGGCACGATCCAGTCGCAGTCGTTGTCCTCGCCGTCGCACAGCTCCTCGGCGTCCGGGTAGGTGTCGGGGTTGGCGTCGTCGCAGTCGCCGTCAGCCACGGTCCAGCCGTCGCCGTCCGCGTCCACGTCCGCGGTGTCGTCGTCGCCGACCGTGTCGTCGTCGTCGGCCGTGTCGTCGTCCGCGGCCGTGTCGTCGTCGGCCGTGTCGTCGTCCGCAGGTCCGGCGGGACAGCCGGGAACGAGCCAGAGGATCGCCGCGAGCAGTATCAGCCGGTAGGTTCCCATCGACTCCTCCCTTGCACGGCCATTGTAGAACGTACAATGCGACCATGACCGTGTCCCCTCCAGCCCGGGTGCCCACCTGGCGTAAGCTCGCCTGGAGCCTGGCCGTGGCCGTCCTGACGTACGCCGCGGCCGAAGCCGTGCTCACCACGCTGTACGTGCGCGGCACGCTCGAGCCCACGGCTGTGTGGCTGATGGAGGACCACCCCGAGGGCCGCACCGTGCGGTTCGACCCGGTGCGCGGCTACCGGCTGTCCGCGGAGCACCCCGCGCGCATGGCCTGCGTGGCGTCCAACGGCCGGATCGAGGCCGTGGGCACGGTCCGTGGCAACGCCCAGGGCTTCCCGGACCGGGACGACTTCGGGCCGGCACGTAACCGTGAGGGCGTGCGCCGGCTGGCCGTGTTCGGCCGCTCGTTCACGGCCGCGCAGTTCCTGGAGGTCAACTGGCCGGACCGGGTCGAAGACCTCACCCGCGACGGCGACCCGCCGCTGCAGCTGCTGAACCTGTCCGTGGACGCCGGCGGCCTCGTCAACTGGTGGAGCGTGCTGATCCGGATCGTGGAGGCCGAGGCCTACGAGCTCGACGGGCTGGTGTTCGCGGTCAACCGCTTCGACCTGTACCGCGGGTTCGCCATCTGGGACGAGACCCTGGGCATCTGCCCCCACGGTCACCGCTGCCTGGCCCAGGGATTCGTGCCCGGCTTCGATCCCGCTCACCTGCCCCGGGATCTGGAGCAGGCGGGGCGCTGGTTCACGCCGATGGAGGAGTGGTCGGTGGTCGCACCGGCCGAGCTGGACCGCATCCTCGCCGGCAACGCGCCGATCCCGCTGGAGCGGGAGCCGGCGCTGTTCCTCGGCTCCCGGCTGGGTCGGCTGGGCTGCGGTCCGGTCGAGGCTCACGCCGCCCCTCACGACCCGTGGTCGGCCTGCGGAGACGGATGTCGGGCCCTGCTCGCCGACATGCGGCGTTATGCCGAGGGGGCCGGGCTGCCCGTGGGTGTGGTGTACATCCCCGACCGGGGCGCGGCCGAGGACCAACACACGGCCGAGGCGCAGAAGCTCGCCCGGGCGCTGGGCGCGGCATTCGTGGACGGGGTGATGGCCTTCGAGGGCCTGGACGAGGACGAGCTGGCCGAGCACTACCTGCACTACGACGGCCACTGGAACCAGCAGGGATCGGATCGCTTCGCCGCATTCGCGGCAGACCTGCTCCACGAGTGGCCCGCGGCCGAAGCCGGGGTGGCGCCATGACCCGCCCCTCCCTGCCAGCCCGCCTGCTCCGGGAGTTCGGGATCATGGTGCGGCAGCACCGCTGGTACCTGCTGACCCCGATCCTGGTGATGCTGGCGCTGATCGCGCTGCTGGTGTTGCTGATGGGCCCGCGCGCCCTGGTGGCGTTCATCTACGCGGGGACGTGACCCCGCGCAGATGCCATACTCGTTCCCCTGGGAGGAGGCAGTGGTGATCGACACGAGAATCGGGTTCGCGGCCGCAGCGACCGTGGTGCTCCTGGCCGCGGGCTGTCTCAGCGAGCAGGAGAAGGCACGCAGGACCCTCGACGTCGAGGGTGTGGATTTCACGGCCGATGCATTCGTGACGCAGCTCGGCGAGGGCAACACCCGCACGGCCGAGCTGTTCCTCACCGCGGGCATGGCGATCGACACGTCACTGGAGTCGGGCGAGACCGCCCTGCACGTGGCCACCATGAACGGCGAGGTCGAGGGGATCACCTGGCTGCTGGACCGCGGGGCCAGCCTCGAGGCCGTGGACGGCAAGGGACGCACGCCCCTGTGGGCGCCGGCCCTGAGCGCGGACGTCGACACCGTGACCCTGCTGATCGAGCGCGAGGCCGTGGTCGACGCGCGGGACGGCAAGCAACGCACCCCGCTGATGATGGCCGCGGCCAACGATCACGTGGACGTGGCGCGCCTGCTGCTCGAGGCGGGCGCGGACGTGAATGCGAGTACGAGCATCGGCGTGACCCCGCTGATGAACGCCTCGGTGACCGGCAGCGAGGCCATGCTGCGCCTGCTGCTGGACAGCGGTGCGGATCCCACCGCGCAGGACAGCGCGGGCAAGACCGCGGCCGACATCGCGCGCTCGTTCGAGCGGGAGGCCAACGCCGTGCTGCTCGAGGGCGACGCCGGGGACGCGCCTACCCCACCTTGACCCGCGGGTAGAGCCCGATCCCGACCACGGCGGCGGCCACGGCCGAGGCCGCCATCAACGCGAACACCAGCGTCAGCCCGCCGGCCATGGCCTCGCGCAGGCCCGCGTCGAGCTGGCCCACGTCCACCTCCGACGAGGATGTCCCCAGCCGGCGGGTGAGCACCGCGCCGAGCGCGGCCACACCCACGGCGCCCCCGATCGAGCGCGAGAACTGGGTCAGCGCGGTGACGATCCCCCGCTGCCGCGCCTCCACACGCTCCTGCACGGATACGGTGAACGACGAGATCGTGGCGCCCATGCCGAACCCGTACAGCATCTCCCCGGCGATGGAGATCCAGGGCTGATCCAGCCCCACGCCCAGTCCTCCCAGCACCCCGCCGGCAGCGACCAGCGCGCACCCGCCACGCACGAGCGCGCGGAAGCCGACCCGGGAGACGAGCCGGCCGGAGACGAACGTGGACACGGTCCACGACAGGGACAGGGGGATGAGCACCGAGCCGGCCAGGATCGGCGACCCGCCGCGGACCGCCTGCACGTACAGCGGCACGTAGCCCACCACGCCGAACAACACCACGCCCAGCAACACGCCCGCGCCGTTGGCCGCGAGGTGCACGCGGTCGCGGAACAGCGCCAGCGGCACCAGGGGTTCGGGGTGGCGTCGCTCCAGCACCCCGAAGGCGGCCCCGGCCAGGGAGGCAGCCACCAGCCACACGACCGGGGGCCAGCCCAGGGGCCGCTGGTCCTGTGGCAGCAACGCCACCAGCAACAGCACCGTGGCCGCCGCCAGCGATGCGGCGCCACCGAGGTCGAGCCGGTGCTCACGCCGGAACCCGGTCTCGCGCAGCAGCAGCCCCACCGCGACCAGCGACGCCAGCCCGATCGGGATGTTCAGCCAGAACACCCACGGCCAGCTCCAGCGCAGCACGATGGCGCCGCCGGTGAGCGGTCCGATCACCGAGGACACCCCCCACACCAGCGAGAAGGCGCCCTGCAGCTTCGTGCGGGTGGCCACGTCGTACAGGTCGCCGAAGATGGTCATGGTCAGCGGCATGACCGCGCCCGCCCCCAGTCCCTGCAGGGCCCGGGCAGCCACCAGCCACTCCATGGACGGGGCGAGCCCGCACAGCAGGGACCCCACCAGGAACAGCCCCACGCCGCCCACGTAGATCGCGCGCCTCCCGTACAGGTCAGCCAGACGGCCGTACAGGGGGATGCTCACGGTCTGGGTCAACAGGTAGGCCGAGTAGACCCACGGGTACAGGGCGAGGCCGCCGAGCCGCTCCACGATCGAGGGCATGGCCGTGGCCACCACCGTCACCTCGATGGAGGCCAGGAAGGTGCCGACGAGCAGGGCCGCGGTGATGGCCGCCCGGCGCGAGCCGGTGACCGGTGGGGAGGATGGGTTCAAGGGGATGCGCTAGTTGACGACCAGGTCTCCGCCCGCGTTGACGTAGCCGGCCTCGGCGCCGCCGGTGGAGATGGCGATGCTGGTCAGGGTGAACCCGTCGAATTCGGGGATCTCGATCTCGCCGATGGCGTCGGTGATCAGCGGGGTGAGGCCCGGGACCAGCAGGTCCAGCAGATCCTCCATGTCCGTGGCCAGGCTGTTGGGCATCACCGGGTAGACCACGTCGAACCAGGCCTCGATGTCCGAGATCGTGGCCTCGAGGTTGCCGTTGGCGTTCACGGTCAGCTCCAGGCCCGCGTCGAAGCCGATGTACAGGATGAACAGCAGGTTGGCCGGATCCGAGGGATCGTCACCGTAGATCGACACCATCATGTCCCCGGCCTGCAGGTCGAGCATGTGGCCGTTGGTTCCGGGCAGCACCACCGGCGGCAGCATGGCCTCGGTGATCAGGTGCGGGTCGACGATGTTGCCGCCGAGGAAGGCCAGGTCGGACGGGTCGATGCCCAGCTCGGTGGTGCCCAGGTCCTGGTCCAGCAACCCGCCGCCCCAGAACGCCAGCATCGCCTGGTTGAGGAAGTCCGCCGAGATCGACACCTCCATGCCCGGCGTGGCGCCGTAGGCGGGCACGCTGTAGCCGTAGTACAGGCTGCCCAGGCCGGTGTAGGGGGAGTTCCAGGTCCCGGCGGTCAGGTAGGTCGCCAGGCCCAGGGTGATGCCGTCGTCGTCCACGGACACGGACGAGGGCTCGGCCAGGAAGTCGTAGGTGACCCCTTCGAAATCGAAGTCCGCGCCGATCTCCAGGTCCTGCAGCATGTCCTCGAGCAGACCGGGCACCTCGTCCTGCACCGCCGACTGGATCGCGTCTTCCACGTACCCCTGCACCGTACCGTCGATGTCGAAGCCGAACCACACGGCCGCGTCGTAGATCCAGCTGTCGAAGTCGAAGTCGAAGTTGGCGGAGCTGACCGTGACGTTGGACACCGAGGTCTGGATCTGGCCGCCGGAGATCGACGGGGTGATATCCATGCCGATGGTGATCGAGTCCGCGGAGATGGTCCCGGACGCGGAGTAGCCGATGCCGATCACGGCCCCGCTGGCGCTCCAGGGCACGTTTATGTCGTACACGGTGCCGTCCGCGTGGATGGTGCCGGCGCGGGGATCGATCTCCAGGTCCGAGTCCCCCAGTGTGGGGTTGTTCACGTGCAGGGACAGCTCGTACCAGGTGATGCAGATCTCGCACCCGCCGAACCAGCCGCCGCAGGGATCCCAGCAGTCCTCGGCCCACCCGTAGTAGACCGGGTCGGGGATCAGGCCGGCGACGTCGGTGTTGTCGATCATGTCCTCGCCGATCACCTCGAGTTCGTCCAGCGCGCCCTGGTTGACCCGTGCGACCATGCCGTCGTCGACGCCGCTGCCCTCGGCCACGAAGTCGCCGGCGAGCACCGCGCGCCGGTCCGACTCCTCGTTGCCCTCCAGGTCCGTGGCCAGGGTCTCCACCACGGTGATGCCGAAGTCGTAGGTGATCGGGTGGGAGAACGCGCCGCCGGTCACGGTGACCGCGTCGCCGTTGACCGAGGCCGAGGCCAGTCCGGACCACGGCTCGTCGATGGTCCCGGTGACCGTGTCGGCGTAGCTGGTGCGCCAGGCGCCCCGCTCGGGGTTGGTCACGGTGATCGAGGGGCCGAAGGAGTCCACCAGGAACGGCCCCTCGGTGTCGAACGCGCCGTTGAGATCCACGGTGGCCGTGGCCGTGAACCAGCCGTCACCGCTGAACACGAACTCGTGGTCCGTGACCGTGACGTGGGCCTGGTCCGAGCCCGGCTCCGCGGTCACGTCCAGGGTCCAGGTCTCGTCCGCCTCGTTGCCGTACGCGTCGAGGATCACGGCCGTGGCCATGACCGGGTCGTCCACCTCCGGGGCCGTGGTGGACAGGGTCAGCTCGATGGACACCGGCTCGCCGGCCAGCACCTCCAGCGCCTCCGTGTCCCAGGGGGTGGAGCCCCCCTCCACGTCCACGCGGACCACGTAGCCGCCCGCGACCTCACAGGTGACGTCGTACCCGCTGATGCTCACGTCGCCGCTGTCGGCCGTGACCGCGAAGGTGGCGTCCCCCTCGGGGATCTCGTTACCGTAGCCGTCCAGGATCACGACCGACCAGGTGACGGTCTCGCCGACGGTCATGGACGCCGCGGACAGGGTCAGGTCCACCTCGAACGGGTCGCCCGGCAGGATCTCGAGGGTCTCCGTGTCGCTGACGTCGCCGGCCACGCTGCCGATCACCGCCGTCAGCTCGTACAGGCCGACCAGGGTCCCGCTGACCTCGTTGCCGTCCACGGTCAACTCGGCGTCGACCAGCAGCTCGTAGGTGCCCATCTCCACGGGGTTGCCGTACCCGTCCGCGCCGCTGGCGGAGAAGCCGACCGGCACGCCCGCCGGCGCCTCGTTGCTGGTCAGCACCAGGTCGATGCTGGCCAGGGACCCCGCCTCGACGGTCAGCGACGCCTCGGCGTCGAAGGTATCGTCGCCTTCGGTCGCCGCGGCCCAGAGCGCGTGCACCCCTGCCACCGTCGCGGTCAGATCCGCCTCCCCGAAGGCCAGGGAGGCCTCCAGATCGCTGGCGATGTCCACGGCCACGGCCTTGCGGATGCCGCTCTCCGCGACCAGCTCGGCCGTGTAGCCCACCGGGGCTCCGGCCACGGTCGAGTCCGTCTCCAGGGTGAACTCCAGGGAGGCCCACACCTCCTCGACCTCGGAGTCGTCGTCATCCGTGGGCTGATCGTCCGGACAACCGAACAGCAGCACCGCCGGGATCAATCCGATGAACCACGCGTATCTCGACATGACGCATTCCCTCTTCGTCTGGGGAGCACGATACCACTTTCACCCGCGGGCGCGGGGGGGCGATGGGTGCCGGGACAGCACCTCGTCCACGCCGGGCGTGCCGCAGGAGAGCACCTCGGCGGCCCGATCGAGCCGCACGCGCAGGTCCAGCGGGATCGCGTCGCTGACGTCCGCAGCGTTGCAGCCATGCACGCACCCCGCCGCGTCCACGCCCCACCAGGCGAGCATGCGGCGGCCGAACTGCTCCCGGGTCAGGACCTGGGCGCCGACCACGTCGAGCACGCCGCAGTACGCGCCGGCCAGGGCCGGATCGACCAGCTCCAGCAGGGCGTCGATCAACGCCTCGACCCACACGGGCTGCCGCAGCACGTCGCGGAACAGGAGCACGGGCTCCCCGCGGTCCAGCCGCGCCACGAACCCGGCCGTGCCCCGGTCCATGGCGTGCAACCCGTAGATCAGCGAGGTCCGGACCACGGCGGCCGTGGGATCCTCGAACAGCACTGCGGCCTCGCCGACCGCCTTGGACCGCCCGTAGAGGCTCAGGGGCGTGGGAACCGCCGCCTCGTCGTAGGGCGCGGCCGTGCCGTCGTGCACCACGTCCGAGGACACGGACACCAGCCGCGCACCCACCTCGCTCGCCGCCCTGGCCACGTGCCCGGCCCCATCGCCGTTGACCGCCATCATCCGGTCCTCCGGGCCCCCGGGGTTGACGGCGGCCGTGTGGATCACGGCGTCCGGGGCGCATTCCTGCACGACCCGTCGGACCGCGGCCTCGTCGGTCAGGTCGACGCCGACCGTCGGCCCGGCCCAGCCCGGGACCGGGTGGGCGTGGTGGACCGCCACGACCTCGTGGTTGACGTCGGCGCGCTGGCACAGCCGCGCCCCCAGGTATCCGGTCGCACCGGTGATCAGCAGCTTCATTGGTCGGCGTTGCGGATCACCCCGCGCACGAAGTTGCGACGGCAGAACTCCCCCTGGCTGAAGGCCGAGAAGCGGCGATCCTGACGCCAGCCACCCTCGAAGAGCTCCGCGAGGATGTCGGCCTCGGACCGGCCCTCGCCGTGCAACTCCAGCACGGTGCCGGCCGCGGCCTCGAGCCGATCGGCCTTCCGGCGCAGGTGGCGGACCGGCGCCTCCAGCACCAGGCCATGGCCGTTGAGCAGGCACTCCGGCTCCAGGGCGGCCACCCGGCGCAACGAGGCGATGCACTCGAAGGGGTTCTCGTTGCGCATCACCGCGGTCAGGCCCGGGCTGATGTAGAGGTCGCCGACGAACACGGCCCCGTCGCGCTCGTCGAGGAAGGCCGTGTGCGTGACCGAGTGGCCGGGCGTGGGGATGGCGCGCAGGGTGCGACGGGAGGTCTGCACCGTCTCCGGCATCTCCTGCGGCGCGTACGGCTCGGGCCGGCCCCAGTACAGGCGGCGGTAGGCGGGCATGCGCTCCAGCCCCTCGGTCATCTGCTGGTCCGCGTTGCGCAGGTACACCGGACACTCGTAGCGCTCGGCGATCGAGCCGGCGTTGCCCGGGTGGTCCTCGTGGTGGTGGGTCAGCGCGACCCCGCAGACATCGCGCCTCGTCAGCCAGTCCATGACGAGCCGACGCACGTGCACGAACCCGGTGTCCACCATCACGTCGTCCACGAGGTAGGGGGTGCAGCGCAGATCGGCGCGGCGTAGCAGGTCCGTGGACAGGCGCAGCTGCACCACCCACGGGCGCACCTCCTCCACGCGCATCCAGCCCTTTCGGGCGCCGAGGTAAGCGAGCGGTGTACTCACCGTGCAGTCCTCCTACACACCGAACTGGTCCACCTGCCAGCGGTCCACGTCGGCCTCGACGGCTCCTTTCGGCGTCTGCGAGGAGACGTCGGGCACGAACACGCGCCTCAATGGCCACGACAACGCCAGCAGCCCGATCCCCCCGAGCAGCGCCGTGCCCACGCCGGTCCAGGTCACGGCCATACGCGCGGTCTCGTGGGCCCAGGTCCACGCGGACAGGGACGACAGCAGGCCCGATGCGGCGAGCCAGACCGCGATCGCCAGGGGCGCCAGCCGCCAGTGCAGATCACCGGCCACGCGGGAGAGCACGAACGGGCCGAGCAGCAGCTCGCCCACCGTCATCACGACGGTGCCGGCGAGGAACGGGATCAACCGATCGCCGGGCAGAGGCGCCGCGAGCAGGGCCAGTCCCAGGCCGAACAGCACCAGGCCGACCCCGATCGGCACCGTGGCCGGGACCTGTACGCGGGCCACGTGCAGGATCACCAGCAGCGGCACCAGCAGGAGGCTGCCCAGCAGGATGATCGCGGGATTGATGGCATACAGCAGCTCCGGGCTCACCCGGAACTCCAGCTCCCAGACGACCTCCGTGTGCAGCATGCCCACGATGCCGTACGCGCCCCAGGGCAACGCGCAGACCACGATGATCCCGACGGCGACCGCGAGGAGGCGCCCCGAGAACCGCCGGCCGCTGTCCTCGGGCTCGGGCGGCTCCCGGCTGGCCCTGAGGACGAGCAGCCCCAGGACCGAGGCGAGGATGGCCGCCAGCAACAGCACGCCACCGAGCAGGTGCAACGACGGCCGGTGGCCGATACCGCTGGACGCCGACCACGACGAGGCCAGCGGACCGACCATGGCGCCGGCGTTGAACGAGGCCCACAGGCCCACGAACAGGGCGTCGCGCAGGTGGCCGCGGGGGTGGCCGAAGGGTCGGGCCGCGGCCGCGAACACGCCCACCCGGTACCCCCCGACGCCGAGGGCCAGCAGCACGATCACCGGCCAGACGGTCGTGTCGGTGGCCAGGGCCAGCCCGGCCATGCCCGCGGCCATGGTCACGAGCCCCAGCACCAGGGTGAAGTGCCCACCGATGCCGACCGCGACCAGCCCGGCCAGCAGGATGCCCCCCATGCTGCACAGACGCACGATCGAGTAGGCGGTCCCGGCGGTGGTGATGCCGAGGCCCAGCACGTCGGACAGGTAGATGAAGAACACGGCCATGCAGCCGTACCAGGCCAGGCTCTCCAGGAAGGCGACCGGCGGCAACAGCGCGGCCGTCGCGATGCGGACCCACTTGTGCATGCCGTCTCCTTCCGCCGGGCCAGCCGGGCCGGGCGATCTTATGATGGATCACAGACGAGGTCCGCCATTTCGTGAGGGCGCCTCAGCGCGGAGCTCGGCGCCGGGATCGGGTACGTGACCTGGGTGGATCGTCTGACCGAGGAATCGATCCCGTGACCACGGTGTTGAGAGGCCCTTCGAGGAGGCTGTGGTGCGTTCACCGTCGATGACCGGGCTGGGGTTGCTCGCTGTGCTGTCCGCGGCGCTGCCCGCGCTGGCCGCGGACTGGGAGCTGGAACGACAGCGGGATGGGGTCACCGTGCGATCGCGGCCGGTGACCGGCTCCGACTACCGCGAGTACCGCACCGAGTTCCACCTCGACGCGCCCGCCGACACCGTGTGGGCGATGATCACCGACTTCGAGAACCTGCCATTGCCCAGGATCGACGAGATGCGGGTGCTGGAGCGCGCAGGCGACCGGGTGCTGCTGTACCAGCGAGAGGACTGTTCTCCCTTCCGAGCTCGCGACTACGCCGTCCGGCTGCACCTGGAGACCGCGGGCGAGGAGCGGCGCGTGGTCGGGGAGCTGGACGCGGCCGCCGCCCCGGCCCCGGTGGAGGACGTGATCCGCGTCGACGCCCACCGCCGCACCTGGACCGTGGTCCCGGACGGGGACGGGTGCGTGGCCACGTTCACCTTCCACCACGATCCGGCCGGGCTGCCGCCGCGGCTGTACCACCTGGGTGTCCTCGGCAACATGATCGACATGTACGGCCGCCTCAGGGAGGTCGCCGCGGGCCGCTGACGCCCCTCCTGTGTCCGTGCAGCTTGCTCCAGCGCTGCGCACCGGTTGCCCCGCACCTTCCCATCGCTATACTTGTCCGTCCATCGCGTGGACGCGTGCAATAGAACGGGGAAGCCATGAGCGATCCGTTGACCATCTTGAGGGGCGCCGAGGTCGAGGGGCTGTTGCGGGGGGAGGCCCTGCACCAGTGGGCCGACGGCCGCGCCGGACTGATCGCCGACCGGGTGACCTTCGGCGGCAAGCAGGGGGTGCACCTGGCCTACACCAACCCCCCGGTGCACCAGGTGGGCAACCCCGGTCTGGACGCGTACCTGTTCGCCCTGGAGCTGATCGAGGCCAACGCCGACCAGTTCGCATTCCTGCTCCTGGGCGGCACCTGCGACCCCGCCCACGCCGGCGGGGACATTCGCGAGAGCCTGACCCGACTCGATGCGAGCATCGCCGAGCGGAACGAGATCGCGGCCAGGGGCGCTTCGGACGCCGAGCAGTGGACGCTGTACGACTGGGGCGACGCCCGGCTGGACAAGGGCTTTGCCCTCTACGAGGCCATCCGGCGACTGTCCGAATCGATGGTCACCGTGTCGGTCTGCGGCGGCGGCACCCGGTTCGGTGGCTCGGCCGAGGCCGCGCTGATGGCCGAGTACCTGGTGGGCGACTCCCGCTCCGGGATGTGCTTCTCCGAGGTCCAGATCGGCCTGATCCCCGGCTGGGGCGGTGTGGGCCGCGCCATCACCAAGGCCGGCTTCGACCACGCCCGCCAGATGGCCTACACCGCGGACGTGGCCCGCGCCTCGCGCCTGCTCGAGGCGGGCATCTACGACCGCGTCGTGGAGATCGACCAGCCCCTGCCGCGCATGCAGCGCACCGGCGACAGGGAGGCGGACAAGGCCGCCTACCTCGGCGCGCTGGCCGCCAACGAGATGGCCGCGGGCAGCAAGATGCTGGCCGCCGCGCTGGAGCTCGCCGTGGACCCGCCGCAGAAGCGGGACCTGCGGACCGACGCTCCCGACCTGGACATGGCCGACATCAAGCGCCGCGCCGCCCCCGAGACCTTCGTGGGGCTGTACGGCACGCGGATCCGCGAGGTCAAGGACCGGATCGCAGAACTCGGCCGCCCCCTGGCGCCGCAGTCGGTGGAGGCGCTCGACGAGCTGTTCCAGCGTTTCGAGGGTCGAGAGTGGGATGAAGAGGCGTTCATCCGCGCCGAGCAGGACGCGGACGCCGCACTGTACCGTGACCCGCGCTTCCGCGCGGGCATCGTGGCCACCCTCGAGCAGCGGGTGGCCGACTTCCGGAGGCCATGATGCACTCGTACTTCCACAAGATGAACCCCATCGGCTCGGACCTGGCCAAGGTCAAGATGAAGTGCGACGAGGCCAACGAGGCCTCGATCCGTGAGGTCGAGCAGGGCATCGCCGACGGGATCCAGAAGGTGCTCGACGCCGGCATCCCCGCGGAGAAGGTGCACGCCCGCGGCCAGCTCACGGCCATGGAGCGGCTACACCACCTGGTCGACGAGGGCAGCTTCCTGCCGGTCAACAGCCTGTTCGATCCGGCCGAGAACCGCGAAGGCAGCGTCGGCATCATCCAGGGTCTCGCCGAGATCGGCGGCCGCTCGGTGATGGTCATCGCCTCGGACAACAAGGTGCTGGCTGGAGCCTGGATCGCGGGCCAGGGCGAGAAGATCTTCCGCGCCCAGGACATGGCCGAGCGGCTCAACATCCCGCTGGTGTGGGTGCTCAACTGCTCCGGCGTCAAGCTGACCCAGCAGGAGGCGGTCTACGCGGGCCGCCGCTCCGGGGGTCGCACCTTCTTCCGCCACGCCGAGATGAACCTCGAGGGGATCCCCGTGCTGGCCGCGGTGTTCGGCACCAACCCCGCCGGCGGCGGCTACCACGGCATCAGCCCCACCCGGATGTTCGCCCACAAGAACGCCAACATCGCGGTGGGCGGCGCGGGCATCGTGTCGGGCATGAGCCCCAAGGGCCACTTCGACGCCGAGAGCGCCGGCGCCCTGATCCAGGCCACGCTGAAGTTCAAGGCGGTCCCGCCCGGCAGCGTGGGCATCCACCACGACAAGACCGGGTTCTTCTCCACGGTGCACGAGACCGAAGAGGAGCTGCTGGCCAAGCTGCGCTCGTACGTCGCCGAGATGCCGGCCTACGGCCGCGACGTGTTCCGCGTGGCCGAGCCGGCCGAGCCCGCCTACCCCGGCGAGGACCTGTACCGGCTGGTGCCGTTCAACCAGAAGCGGGTCTATTCGGCCGAGGACGTGCTGGCGCGGCTGCTCGACGCCAGCGAGCACATGGAGTACCGGCCCGACTACGGACCGGAGATCTACACCGGCATCGCTCGCGTGGACGGGTACCCCATCGGCATCATCGCCAACCGCCAGGGCTTCCTGGGCAAGGGCTACCCCGAGTACGCGGACGGCAAGTACTTCGGCGTGGGCGGCAAGTTCTACCGCCAGGGCCTGATCAAGACCAACGAGCTGGTCACGGCCTGCGGCCGCGACAAGATGCCCGTGTTCTGGTTGCAGGACACCACCGGCATCGACGTGGGCGACATCGCCGAGCAGGCAGAGCTGCTGGGCCTGGGCCAGGCGCTGATCTACTCCATCGAGAACTCCGAGGTTCCGATGATGACCCTGGTGATCCGCAAGGGCAGCGCCGCGGCGCACTACGTGATGGGCGGCCCCCAGGCCAACCGCAACAACGCCTTCACCCTCGGCGCGGCGACCACCGAGGTGTACGTGATGCACGGCGAGACCGCGTCCGTGGCCGCGTACGCCCGCCGCCTGACCAAGGAGCACCAGGCCGAGCGCGACATCCAGCCCGTGCTGGACAAGATGAACGCGCTCGCCCAGCAGTACCACGACCAGTCGCGACCGGCGTACTGCGCTCGCACCGGCCTGGTCGACGAGATCGTCGACATGCCGGCCCTGCGCAGCTACCTGGTCGCGTTCGCCCGGGCCACGTACCAGAACCCGCACAGCGTCTGCCCACCACACCAGATGCTGCTGCCGCGTTCGATCCGCGGTTGACGGGAGCGACGGTCGGACCCAGAGGAAACCAACGCTACTCAGAAAAGCGAGGCAACAACGTGCAAGGCAAGAAGATGAAGCTTCCGGAGCGTGTCCACATCGGAGACATCACCGTTCGGGACGGGCTGCAGGCCCTCGAGCACTACTACCCCGCCGACCTCAAGCTGAAGCTGGCCGAGGACCTGATCCTGGCCGGGTTCAAGGACCTGGAGCTGACCAACTTCGGGCACCCCAAGTTCCTCCCCCAGTTCAAGGACGTGGAGGAGCTGCTCGACATGGTGTTCCAGTCCGAGCGCGTGGGCCACATGCTCAAGCAGAACGGCGGCGACGTGGAGATCCACGTCGTCACCATCAACGAGCGCGCATGTGACCGCGCCATCGACTACAAGGCGCGCAACGGCTACGGCCCGGACTACCTGCTGCAGATGGTGTCCACGGACGAGGCCCACCACCGGGTCAACTCGGGCATGTCGCTGGACGACTACTTCAAGATGTCCGAGCGCTGCATCAAGAAGACCCACGAGGCCGGCATGAAGATGTGCGGCACCGTGTCCACCATCTTCGGC
>CAZXHG010000004.1:31253-93781 GCA_964639985.1 uncultured Rickettsiales bacterium | reverse complement strand
ATTCCTAAGTGATCCTAATCGTTTGGGAATCGAGTTTCCCCGAAGACTGCTAGGTCACGACCCCAGCATCGCCCGCTTCAGCTTGCCCTGGACCGGCTTGCGCCCCAGCCAGATGGCGAACACCGCCTGCTTGAACGCCAGGTTGTCCACCTCGCCCTTGAACTCGCCGTTGAGCAGCACGCCCAGTCCGCGGCCAGGCAGGTGGTAGATGTCGACCACGTCGTCCGTGGTCACGGTCTCCAGGGACGCCAGCAGCATGTCCAGCTCGTCGGTGAAGGCGGAGGTGTCGCCGCCGGTCGCCTTGTCGAATCCCGCGTCGATGGCCTTGATCATCTGCTTGCCCGTGAGCCGGCCGTAGATGATGTGCATGCGCACGACCATGGGCTCGTCCGCCTCGATGATGGCGTCGGCGTCGGTGGACGGAGCGGTGAGGTAGAGCCCGCCCTGGTACATGCGGATGCGCAGGTAGGTGCGGGTGCCCTGGCCGTTGAGGACCAGGTCCTGGTCGAATACCTGGATGGTCGGAGGTAGATCCACGGGGTCTCCCTCCTGGACGGCGGCGCTCGACGGCACGGCGACGACGATGGAGAGCAACAGCGTTCGCAACACGGCGGTCATGGAAGTGGCGGGACCTTTCCCTGCCAGGGAGCCTAGCAGGTAGGCTCTCAGCAGACCGGGAGTTCGATGATGGTCCAGCGGATCCTGCTCGTAGTGCTCACCCTGGCCGCGTGCGGCTGCTTCATGGAGATCGACACCTGGTCCGACCGCGACGCAGACGGCGTGGCCGACGAGGCGGACTGCGCTCCCGACGACCCGACCACCCACAGCCTGGCGGCCGATCCCCACGGGGACGGCGAGGACACCAACTGCGACGGCGTGGACGGCACGGACTTCGACGGCGACGGCTATCCGGGCAACGCGGACGGGGAGGACACCTCGGACGTACTCGACTGCGACGACGGCGACGACACCGTGCACCCGGGCGCGGAGGACGTCGAAGGGGACGGCATCGACAGCGACTGTGACGGGCACGACCAGTGAGCCGGGCGTCACGTTCCATCCCCCGCACACATCCGGATCGACGGACCCACGCGAGGAGGTTCCGATGACCCGTGGCTGCCTGCTCACCCTGGCCACCCTGTTCTGCGCCGCCGGATGCACGACGGACGAGCTCACCCCCTACTTGGACAGTGACGACGACGGCTGGCAGAACGACGTGGACTGCGGGCCTGACGACCCGTCCATCTACCCCGGCGCCCCCGATCCCTACGGCGATGCCATCGACTCCGACTGCGATGGCTCGGACGGCCAGGACCACGACGGCGACGGCTTCCCGGGCAACATCGAGACGCAGGACGAGGGGTTCTACGACTGCAACGACGCCAACGACGCCGTCCACCCGGGTGCGCCCGATGTCGTCGGCGACGGCATCGACAACAACTGCGACGGCACGGACGGCGAGGACTGGGACGGCGACGGGTGGCCGTCGGAGGAATCGGGTGGCGAGGACTGCGACGACGAGGACTCCATGATCCACCCAGGCGCAGCAGACGCCGAGGGCGACGGGGTGGACTCGGACTGCGACGGCGTGGACGGGACAGCTTCGTGAGCGAGGAGAATGCGAGCCGGGCCTGAGCAGCGCACAAGCACCCCCCCGAGGGGGCGCACACCTTGATATAACGGGTACATGAGGGGAGAAGCGCCCGGGCGAACCAGCACCCACGATGCGACCGCCCCCGGGCGTGCACCGGCCGGACGCCGCGTCTTCGCGCCCGCCTGCGTCTGTACCCTGCTGTTCGCGGCGCTCGCGCCGGCCGCGCAGGCCTACGATCGCGGCGCGGCCATCGACTACGCCTGGACCTGGTGCGGCTCGTCGCGAAACCCGGCCTACTGCGACTACTCGGGCGTGGGCGGCGACTGCACCAACTTCGTGTCCCAGTGCCTGATGGCAGGCGGCGTCTACCCCGGCGGCTGGGGCAGCGGCGGGACCGAGGAGATTCCATGACCACGCGTGCACTGTGGATGGTGGCCCTGGCCAGCCAGCTGGCGACGCTGTCCTGTGCGGGCAGCGACCTGCAGGTGCTGTCGATCGAGCCGGCGAGCGGCTCGGTGCGGGGCGGCGACGAGGTGGTGATCACGGCCACCGGCCTGGGTGACGATCCCGCGGTGTTCTTCGGCGAGGCGCAGGCCGAGGTCGCGTCCGTGGGTGAGGCCGACGACGACGGCATCGCCCTGTTGACCGTGAGCACGCCGGCCATGGCCGGCGGCGGCGCCGTGGACGTGACCGTGGAGCAGGGCCAGCGGGCGGCCGTGACCGAGGCCGGCTTCACCTACACCGGGATCCCGATGGCCTTCGTGGACGTGTCGTGGGAGCAGCTCGTACCGCCCGCGGCCGTGGAGGGCCGCCTGGCCCGCATCGTGGACCTGGACGGGGACGGTGACCTGGACGTGGTCCAGGCGGCCGACGGCCCCATCCGGCTGTACGACAACGACGGCGACGCCACGCTCACGCTGGTGGACGCCGACCTGCTGGCCGAGGACCTCGTGACCTCCATTGAGCCGGTGTTCACCAACCAGGTGCTGGCGCACGACTTCACCGGCGACGGCCTGGCCGACCTCTTCGCGGTCAACGCCTACCACGAGGCAAACCGATTGCTGGTCAACTACGGTGACTGGGCCTTCGTCGACCTCGGTGGCGTGCCCGGCGACGCGCTGCACAGCATCGCGGCCTGCGCGCCGGACCTGGACGGCGACGGCGACCGGGACGTGGTGCTGACCAACGCCGAGACCTCGGATCCACCGGTGGAGTCGTCGGTGAGCGTGCTGATCAACGACGGCAGCGGCACGTTCGCCGACGAGGCCCTCGACCGCATCGGCGACACGGCCTTCGGCGCCCACGGCCTGGCGTGTGGCGACGTGGACGGCGACGGAGCGGTGGATCTGTTCCTGGCGGGTAAGGGCCAGCCGGACCGGCTGTACGTCAACGACGGCACGGGCATCTTCCGTCAGGCCGCGGCCGACGCCCTGCCCACCGTGGCCGATCCCAACGGCCGCATCCCGGCCATGGGCGACCTCGACGGCGACGGCTGGACCGACATCTACGTGTCCGGCGCGGACGAGGATCGGGTCCTGCTCAACCGCGGCGACGGCAGGTTCGTGGACTACACCGACTTCGTGCTGGGTACGGTGGCCGAGTACACCTACACCGCCACCATCACCGACCTCGACCTCGACGGCCGCCACGACCTGCTGCTGGCCCACTGCACCGGGCCGGTGGGCATCTATCACAACGACGGCGAGGGCCGGCTGTTCGACTACTCGGGCACCGTGGCCGACAACCCCACCGACGGCTGCATCACCTCGGTGGCCGCCGGTGACCTCGACGGCGACGGCGACCCCGACCTGTTCGTCAGCCGCGAGAGTGGGCTCGCACCGCGGTTGCTGCTCAACTGGGATCCCGGCCCCACGGACGACGCGGACGGCGACGACGTGCCCGACGCGGCCGACAACTGCCCGTCCGTGGCCAACCCGGACCAGCGCAACCGCGACTCCGTGCACTTCGGCTGCGACACGGCCGACGACTGCGCGGATGCCACCGGCTGCACCTTGCTGGGCGGCTGGGGCGAGACCGCCCACCTGCTGTGCGAGACCGCCGTGGCCCACGCCGACGCCAGGGCCGCCTGCCAGGGGCTGGGCGCGGACCTGACCGTGATGGAGACCGCCGAGGAGAACCAGTTCGTGTACGACGGCGGCGCGCACGACCTGCAGTTCGGGCTGACCGACGCGGCTGAGGAGGGCACGTTCGTGTGGATCGACGGCACGGCCGCGGCCTACTCCATGTGGGCCGACGGCCAGCCGGACAACGCCTCGGACGAGGACTGCGTGCACTTCTACCCGGACGCCACCTGGAACGACATCCCCTGCACGTACGAGAAGGGGTACGTGTGCGAGGCGCCGGTGCTGGCCGACGAGATGGACCCGGGGGACGCGTGCGACAACTGCCCCTACGTGCTCAACCCGGACCAGGCCGACACGGACGGGGATGGAGTGGGCGATGCCTGTGACACGGAGTAGGCCGATGCGCTGGCTGCTGCCGCTGGTCGCCCTGGTCGCGGGCTGCGAGACCGGCCCGGCGCTGATCGGCGTGGTGCCGGCCGAGGGCTCGGCCCGCGGCAACGAGGAGGTGGTGCTGCTCGGCGAGGGGTTCGTCGAGCCGGTGATCGTGCGGTTCGGTGGAATCGACGTGCCCGAGGTGCTGGAGGTCACCGAGACCGAGGTGCGGCTGCTCACCGCGCCCGCCACCGCCGGGCGCGTGGACGTGGAGGTGGTCAACGGCGACGAGACCACGTCGGTGCTCTCCGGCGGGTTCGCCTACACCCCGCTGGAGCTGTCGTTCGCCGAGGCGCCCCCCCACTACCTGCCCGACCTGTCGGGCCTGGACGTGGTCGGCGCGGCCGCGGCCGACTTCGACCTCGACGGCGATCCCGACGTGCTGGTGGGCGTGCGCGACGGCGACAGCCGGCTGCTGATCAACACCGGCTCCGGGGAGCTCGTCGATCCGCTGGTCACCACCGTTCCCGGGGACGAACCGTTGACGATCAACCCGTTCCACTCGGCCACGGCCGCGGTCGTGGCCCGGGATCTCGACCGGGACGGCGACGTGGACGTGTTCGCCTGCAACGGCGGCGGCCAGGTGGACCAGCTGTTCGACAACCTGGACGGAACCGCATTCGACGAGGTGTACGCCGACGTGGCCGACATCGACGGGGACGAGTGCGTGCTGGCCGCGCCCCTGGACCTGGACGACGACGGCTGGACCGACCTGGCCCTGGTCGGCTACGACGGCGCGTCCGCCACCCCCTACCACCTGCGCGTGCTGATGAACCTCGGGGCGAGCGGTACGTTCGGCCTGCAGCCCGCCGTCGACCTAGAGCCGCCCGGCGACGTGGAGGGCGAGGCCGTGGGCGAGGTCACGGGCGACGAGGGCGTGGTCGGAAGCCTCACGCTGACCGTGGTGGAGGCGGCCACGGGCAGCGGCGCGGGCCGGCTGGCCTACGACTACACGGCCGCCACCGGCGTACTGGCCGCGGCCCTGACCCCGCCCTCGGTGGCCGAGGCGCCGTCGTCGGTGACCCTGGCCGTGGCCGGGGACGGCGCGGGCCACACGCTGACGGTGCGGTTGATCGACGCGGAGGACGAGCAGTTCGCCACCATCGTCGGCGCCGTGGACTGGACCGGCTGGCAGGACCTGGACCTGGGCGATCCGGCCGGGTGGAGCGCGTCCGGCGGGGACGGGGACCTGGTGCTGGACCCGCCGGTCACGCAGGTGGACCTGGAGCTGCTGGCCGCGTCCGCGACCGCGGGCGAGGTGCTGCTGGACGACGTGGTGCTGGGCCTGGCCGACGGCCGGCAGTACGTGGTCGAGGGGTTCGAGCGGCCCGCATACCTGCACGCCTGGTCTGACGACGTGTCGTCCCTGGCCGCAGCCGACCTCGACGGCGACGGCGACCGGGACCTGGTGCTGTCCAGCCTGGGCTCGGCCAGCGGCGAGTACGCCCGCGTGCTGCTCAACCGCTCGGACGACGGCGCGGGTGCGGCCACGGCCGACGCGTCGATCGTGCTGCAGGACGGCGGCGTGCTGCCCGTGAACGACCCGGTGGCCGCGGTCACGGCCCTGGACGCGGACGGCGACGGCGACCGCGACGTGGTGGCCGTGACCTCCGGCCAGGACCGGCTGCTGATCAACGACGGCACGGCCCACTTCTTCGACGACTCGTTCGCGGCCATGCCCGTGGACTGGTCCGACGGCAGCGCCCTGGCCGTGGCCGACATGGATCTGGACGGCCTGCCCGACCTGGTGATCGGCAACCACGGCGCCGTGGACCGGCTGTACCTGGCCGACGGCGACGGCCGCTACGTGGACCACACCCCGGCCATGCCCCTGCACGACCGCGCCACCGAGCACGTGCTGGTCTTCGACGCCGAGGGCGACGCCGACCTCGACATCCTGCTGCTGCACGACGGCGAGGCGCCGGCCATGTACGTGTCGGTGGAGGACGATGGGCTGGACTGACCGGAGCTGGCTGCTGCTGGCCCTGGCGCTGGTGCCCGGATGCGCTCCAGCCCACCTCGGGGTCCACCCCGACGACCAGCTGCTGCAGGCCGACGCCACCTGCCAGTGGGGCGGCAACCGCATGGGTGTCAGCGCCACGGGCCAGCTGTACTGCTACGACCCCACCGAGGACATACCCGCGTGGCTGTTCGAGGCCGTGCCCGACTGCCCGGGCGGGGGGGTGGTCTGGCTGCGCACGGACGAGCCGTCCGCGACCTGCGTGCTGCCCAGGCCCCACACGCCCTATGCCACGACCCACGGGCTGGCGGTGCTGTTCCACGAGGACGGCGGCCTCCGCCGCCAGGGCGAGGCCGACCACGGCCTGTACTGCGGCCGCTGGACCTCGTGGTGGCCCGACGGGCAGGTGGAGCGGATCGTGCACCACGACGACCTGGGCCGGCGCCTGGAGGAGACCGCCTGGCATTCCGGTGGCGAGCTCGCCGAGCGTTGCGTGTACGAGGACGTCGCGCACGGACGGGGTACGTGCGAGCGGTGGTACGAGCACGGCCAGCTGCGGTCGCGGCGGCCGGTGGTGCTGTACCGCTACCACGACGGCACGGTCACCCACTGGTACCCGGACGGGCAGAAGGAGTCCGAGGAGGAGTGGGCGACGCGCGAATCCGGCGAGGGAGACGAGTGGCGCCTGTGGGGGCATTCCCGGCACGGCCATTCCTCGGCCTGGTACCCCGATGGCCAGCTCAGGGAGCAGGGGCGATACGACGACGGCTACCGCACGGGCCTGTGGACCCGCTGGTTCGCCAACGGCCGGATGCAGGAGCAGGGTCCCCACGTCGACGACCGGCGACACGGCGATTTCAACCGTTGGTACAGCACCGGGACTCTCCGGGAGGCCACGACCTACGTGGACGGAACGCCCACCGGCACGACCACGCTGTGGGACGTGCACGGCGCCATCAGGGCCGTGCTGAACCACCGTGGTTCGCTCGACGGACAGCAGCGGACCTCGTACCCGCACGGAACCCGCGCGACCCAGGTGTCGTACCGCGAGGGCATGCGTCAGGGCGAGGTCCTGGCCTGGCACCCCGACGGCCAGCTGTGGGCCGAGGGCGGCCACGACCAGGGCAGTCCCGAGGGCACCTGGCTGTACCTGTACGACAACGGCAACCGCGCCATCGAGGCGCACTACGACCAGGGGGAGCTGACCGGGATCCTGAGGCGCTGGCACCCCAGTGGATGTCCTGCCCTGGAGGCCCACTACGAGGCGGGTGGACTCGTCGGGGAGGCGCTGTGCTGGAACCCCGACGGCGACGACGCTCCCTGCCCGCGCCTGCTCCGCGCGCCGGCCTCGCCAGGTGGCGCCACCGAGATCCTCTACCGGGGCATGGTCGCCACGGTCGAGGCCGGCGAGCACGAGTCGTTCGTGCTCACCCTGGGCGGCTCCCTGGTATGGGCTGGTGCGTCCTGGACGGACGTGGCCGAGAACCGACCGGAGGGACCGCACCAGGACGTGTGCCTGGGCCAGTCCTTCGCCTGCGCGCTGACCCCGGAGGGTGACGTCGACTGCTGGGGGGGCGACGACGCGCCATCGGCGCCGGATGGCGGATTCACGCACCTGGACGCGGGCTCCTCGCATGCCTGCGGCGTGCGGTCCGAAGGCTCGGTCGAGTGCTGGGACACAGGCGGCCCGGTCGAGGCACCGGAGGGAGTGTTCCGGGAGGTGGCCGCAGGGGACGGCTTCGCATGCGCCCTGGACGCGGACGGGGCTGCGACCTGCTGGGGCGATTCCGGCCACGGGCAGACCTCGCCACCGGACGGACCGTTCACCAGCCTGACCGCAGGCACACGCCATGCCTGCGGCGTTCGCACGGACGGCTCGGCCGCCTGCTGGGGGGACGACACCCACGGCCAGGCCACCCCGCCACCGGGCCAGTTCGTGCAGGTCGCCGCGGGCGAAGCCCACACCTGCGGTATCGCCGACGGGGGCTGGGTCACCTGCTGGGGCGACGACACCCACGGCCAGGCCACACCGCCGCCGGGCCACGCGTTCCAGCAGATCAGCGCTGGCGCTGCCCATACCTGCGGCGTGACCGCCGCGGGCATGCCGCTGTGCTGGGGCCGGACCGGGGGCGATGACGGCCCCGACCGCGGGCCGGACCTCCCCCGCTTCACCGTGGGGGAGGTCTACACGAAGCCGCCCAGGACCGAGGTGACCGAGTGACTCCGCGGTCGACCCGGAAGGTGCGTACGCTCGCGGCCATGCTCGCCGCGTGCCTGCTGGCGGTCTTCCCGGGCCCGAGCGCGGCCCACTCGGTACACGAGGTGCACTCCGTGTGCCCCCTGTGCGACACGGCTTTCACCACCCTGATGAACCGCTCCGGCACCGTGCTGGTGCACGGCCTCGATGGTCGGCCCGCGGACCAGCCGTTCTCCGCCCGCCTGCCCGTGTGCCCCAGCTGCCGGTTCGTGCTGTACGCCGACGCGTTCGACGAGCGCGACCTGCGCAAGTGCCGCCGGGTGGTGGCCCGGGAGAGCTACCAGCGCCACCGCGACCGCGGCTCGTACTACCTGCTGGCCGTGCTCGACCAGCACCTCGGGGTCGACGACCGCACCCTGGCCGACGACTACCTGCACGCGTCGTGGGAGGAGACGGGCGAGCACCGTATCGAGGACCAGCAGCGCAGCCTGCTGCACCTCGACGCCTGGCTGGCCCGGGAACCGATGTTCTCCGCGGCGTGGATCGCCGGTCAGCTGGTCGCCGGCGACCTCGAACGCCGTCTCGGCTGGTTCGACCGCGCCCGGGAGCGCCTGGCCACGCTGCTGATCCTCCCCACCCGGCACCCCCACCGCGCGGCCGAGGTCACGACCTTCCAGCTGGCGCTGATCGGCTGCAACGACCGCGAAGAGCACTTCCATTCCTGCCTCGATGTCCACGACGCCCCCAAGGAGTGCCCGGAGGGGCGCTACGACCCGGTGCCGCCCGTACCCCTTCGAGACTGGGACGAGCCGAACCCTGGGGATCTGCCCATCCAGGCGTGGGCAGACTGGATCGCCATCGAGGCCCAGCTCCGGCAGGGCGGTGAGCAGGCCGTGCCCCAGGCGCTGGCATTCCTGCGGGCGCACGACCTGGCCACGGCCATCGGCCGAGAGGAGGTGCCGGTATCCCTGCCGTACGTGGCCCGGGTCCGCCACTGGCTGCAGCGACACCACCAGGGCGTGGACGTGGGCCTGCCCATGGTCACGGTCGACGGGGGCGGGTTCACGCTGGGCAGCGCCGCCTGGGATCCCCTGGCCGAACCAGATGAGACAGCGCACGAGGTGGTGTTGACCGGGTCCTTCGCCATCAGCGCGGTGGAGGTGACCCAGGAGCTCTACCAGGCGGTGATGGGCAACAATCCCAGCCGGTTCGCCGGCCCGCAATGCCCGGTCGAGCAGGTGAGCTGGTACGACGCGGTGCGGTTCTGCAACCAGCTGTCCCACATCGAGGGTCTGACCCCGGCCTACCGTGTACGCGCGCATCGAGTGGTCTGGGATCGCGACGCGGACGGCTACCGCCTGCCCACCGAGGCCGAGTGGGAGGTGGCGGCGCGCGCTGGCGCGGACCACGCCTACGCGGGCTCGGACGATCCCGACGAGGTGGGCTGGACGTCCGAGAACGGCGGTGACCAGACCCACGAGGTGGGCACACTCTCACCCAACGCCCTGGGCCTGTACGACATGACCGGCAACGTGTGGGAGTGGGTCTGGGACGGGTACGCGCCCTACCCGTCCGGGCCCGTCACCGATCCCACGGGCGACGAGCGCAGCACCACCCGGGTCTGCCGCAGTGGTTCGTGGCACCTCAACCACGTCTTCGCCCGCGTGAGCGCCCGCATGGCAACTCCACCCCAGACCCGCGACAACCCGTCGCTGGGCTTTCGGGTGGCGCGTTCGGAAAAGGGATCAGACGTTGACGATTGACGATTCCAACGAGCACGGCACGTCGCGATACCCCGACGCAATCGATCCCGAGCAGGTCGGGAGCTATGCAGCCCAGGCCAAGGCTGGTGGCGGCTACGTCTGGGACGCCGTGCTGGAATACCGGGTCTGGTGCTGCCCTCGCCAGGGGGCGGTCGACCACCACGACGGGAACGACTACTTCTACGTGTTCGCCACCCACGCCGAGGCTGCCGAGTTCGCGGCGGTCGCACCGGGTGCGAAGGCACCGCTCGCGCTGGTCCTGCAGGAGGAGTACATCGACGAGCCGGAGCCGGGGCGCTACGTGCACGTGGAGGATCGGCGCATCACCGAGTGGCCGCCGGAGTTCCTGACCCGCCTCCGGCGGACACCGCAGACCATTCCGGACTTCCTCGCATCGGACGCGCCGGCGAACCGCCTCGACATCCTGCGGGGACTGGCGTGATCAGAGGCGGCTCTTGCCGGCGAAGAAGCCAACCGCCTCCATGAACTGCTCGGTGGAGCCGTGCTGCCCGGCACCTGGCCCGCTGTACGGCGCGTCGTTGGGCAGCCGGTAACCGGCCGCGTCCATGCCGGCGACGATCGTGTTGGCGTCCGCGTAGTCCCCGCCGGGACCCGAGTTGCCCCACGGCTCGAACCCCAGCTGGGCCGCGGTCTGGCCCGGGGTGTCGGCCGCGTTGACGTCGTTGGCCCAGAACGCGGCGAAGTACGACTGCCGCAGGTGGAAGCCCAGCTGCAGGCCCGCGGACGTGCCCGCGGATTCGCTGAGCAACCAGGTGCGGTCGTTGTCGACGTTGTACCGCGCGCGCACGTCGTCCAGCACGGCGGCGCCGGCCTGGCCGTCGCCGTAGTACACGTAGCCGTCGAGCACGGCGATGATGGCGTCGCCGATGCCGCTGTACGCGGCCAGCGAGAGCATGTTCTGGGTCATCATCGAGCCGCCCTCGGTGCCGGAGTACACGATCAGCAGCTCGTTGGGCGACGACGCGTTGTAGCTGTTGGGCACGATGATGTTGTAATTAATGCCGTCCGCGCTCTCGGTGCAGCCGTTGGGGCACGTGCTGCCGCCGGACCCGCCGGACGCGCCGTACAGCGGTGGCTCCACATCGCCGGTGACGTCGTCGTCGTCGTCGTCCGCCACGTCGTCGTCCACCACGTCGTCGTCGTCCGCCACGTCGTCGTCACCCCACGTGTCGTCGTCGGCCGCGTCGTCGTCGTCGCGGTCGGGCGGGACCCGGTCGATCCGGGTGGGACAGCCGGCCAGGATCAGGCCGAGGATCGTCAGGCTAGCGAGACTCCGCACCATCCGTCCCCCTCACGCCCGCATCCGGGTGTTTCACCAGGAACGGGCCGCAGATCAGGTGATCGAGGTGGCCATGCAGGAACGAGCGCACCGCGTCGTCCGGGGAGCGCACGATGGGCTCCTCGTGCATGTTGAAGCTGGTGTTGATCACGGACGGCATGCCGGTCCGGCGGCGGTAGGCCTCCACGATCTCCCAGTAGCCCGGGTTCTCGTCCTTCACGATCAGCTGTGGCCGGGCCGTACCGTCGCAGTGCACCGTGCCCCCCCCGTGCTGGTGCATCAGCTCGGTGCAGTCGAAGCACACGGTCATGAACCGCGCCGGGTCGCGGGCGCCGTCGAGGTCCAGGTAGCACTCGTCCGCCCGCTCGTAGAGCGTGACCGGGGCGAACGGCATGAACTCGGTGCGGCCGAGGCGGTCGTTGAGCCAGTCGTTGACCGAGGGGTCGTCCGGCCGGAACAGGATCGTGCGATTGCCCAGCGCGCGCGGGCCCCACTCCATGCGGCCGTCGAAGCGGGCCACCACCTCGCCCTTGAGCAGGCGGTTGGCCACCTGCACGGCGAGGCGCTTGGGGCGGGTGAACGGTAGCTGCGCGTCGCGCAGCGCCTGTTCGCAGTCGGCCTCGGTGTACTCCGGGCCCAGGCACACGTGCGGCAATCGCGACGGCTGGATCGGAGGACCACCGAGCAGGGCCGCGCCCGCGGCCAGGCCGCCGTCGCCCATGTTGGGGTACACGAAGATGCTGTCCACCTCGGGCAGCTCGTGGATCCGCTGGTTGAGCTTGACGTTGGCAGCCAGCCCGCCGGCCAGGGCCAGGTTGCGCAGGCCGCTGACGTGCACCCAGTGGCGCACGAAGTCGCACACCGCGTGCTCGAGGTTGCGCTGGCAGGCCGACGCGATCTCCTCCTTGCTGAAGTCGCCGAGGAACCGGTGGAAGGCGTCGTCCATCCGGTGACGGCGCGCATAGTTCTTGAGGTTGAAGCCCGCGCCCGCGAAGTGCAGGTCGGCGCGGAAATGGCCCAGCAGGTCCGGCGGCGGCTCGGTGTAGGCGGCCAGGCCGGTGACCTTGCCCTCGTGCCGCAGCGGCCGGAAACCCAGGTACTCGGTGACGCGCGAGTAGTAGGTGTTGATCGCCGACAGGCCATTCTGGGCGTAGATCCGCCGCAGCCGACCGTCACGCCCTTCGGTGACGGTCACGGACAGGCCGTCGCCCATGGCGTCCACGGTGAACACCAGCACCGGATCCCGCGGCTGGGAGTAGTAGGCGGACGCGGCGTGGGCCTCGTGGTGGTCGACGGTGGTGACGTCGGCGCGGAAGCCCTGGTCCCGCATCCGGCCCTGCAGCAGCCGCCGGCTGGCCGCGGCCTCGGCGCGCCAGGCGCCGCTCACGCGCAGGCCGACCTGGTAGCACACGTAGGCGTTGAGCAGCGGGTTGAACTGGCCGCCGCTGGCCTTGGCCTTCTGGTGCTGGTCAGGGAACCTCCGCAGCGCGGTAGAGGGCGTGAAGTGCGAACCGAACACCACCCGGTCCACGTCACCCCGGCCGACGCCGGCGATGGCCAGGGCGTCGTCGATGGCGTCCCAGGGGAACACGCTGGAGTTCTTGACCCGGTCGAGGCGCTCCTGGCCCACGGCCGAGATCACGTGGCCGTCGATGGCCACGGCCGCGGAAGAGTCGTGGTTGTCGTTGAGGCCCAGGGTGATCACGTCAAGTCTCCTGCGGGCCGCTGTCGTCGCCCTCCGGCGGCGCCAGGGCCATCTGCATGGCGGTCTGCACGGAGCGGAACAGCTCCTCGGCGCTCTTGATCCGCTTGAAGGCGCGCACGAGGTAGCTGGGCCGGTAGTAGAAGCGCAGGTAGGCCAGCCGGGTCAGCTCCTGCACCTGCGTCTCGGTCAGGTCGGTGCGGGGCCGCGGCATCCAGGTGTCCTTGGCCGGGTCCAGCACGATCTCTCGCCACAGGTCGCGGCCGGACTCCTCCACGAGCATGCGGTACAGCTCCGTGCCCGGCATGGGCGTGACCTTGCTGTACTGCGCGTAGTCGAGGTCGAGCTTGAGCGACAGGCGCATGGTCTGGCGCACCGTGGCCTCGGTCTCGCCCGGGCTGCCGATCATGAAGTAGCCGAAGGTCTCGATGCCCACCTTGCGGGTCATGGCCACGGTCTCGACCATCTGGTCGAGGTCCGCGGCCTTGCGCAGGGTGCGCAGGATCTCCCGGTTGCCGCTCTCGAGGCCGTAGTAGATGCGGTCACAGCCCGCGTCGCGCATGGCGCGCAGCAGGGGCGCGTCCACCGTGTCGACACGACTGCGTGCGGCCCAGATGAAGTCCAGGCCGCGGCGCTGGATCTCCTCGCAGATGGCGTGCACGCGGGGCTTGTTGATCGTGAACGCCGAGTCGAAGAAGTCGAACTCGCGCACGCCGTGGTCCCGCATCGCGTGCTCGATCTCGTCGACCACCGCCACGGGGCTGCGGGGCCGGAACCGCAGGCCGCCCTGCTCGCAGAAGATGCAGCGGAACGGGCAACCGCGGCTGGTCATCAGCGGCGTGAAGTTGCGCAGCCTGCTGATGAACGAGAAGTAGATCGAGTTGTCGATCAGGTGCCGCGCGGGCAGGGGCGCCTCGTCCACCTCGGACAGCAGCGGCGCCGGCGGCGTGACCACCACCTCGTCGTCGCGGCGATAGACCACGCCGGGCACGTCGGACGGCTCGGTACGGTCGACGTAGGCCCGCAGCAGGCCGGGCAGGGACATCTCCGCCTCGCCGGTCACGCCGTAGTCCAGGCAGTCCTGGGCGAACGACTCGTGGGGAAACAGCCCCAGGTGGATGCCACCGACGAGGGAGGGCACACCGGTGGCCTCGCGGATCGGACGCACCCAGTCCAGGGTCTGGTGGAAGAGGTACGTGGTCAGGGTGTAGCCGACCATGTCCGGCCGGAACGCCTTGACCTGCTCGATGGTGGTGGCGAGGTCGAGGCCCTCGGCGTTGGCGTCGACCATCTGCACCGTCACGTTGCACGCCTCGAGCACCCCGGCGACGTACAGCAGGCTCAGAGACGGGAAGACGCCGTAATTCTCCTTGACCACCCGAATGCCCGGCTCGTTGTAGGTGACGCCGTACGGTGGATAGACGAGGGAGACGCGCAGGCCCTTGAGGTCCGGCCAATCCATGTCCCATACGATAATCGCGGGGGAGGGACGTGCCAAGCGCAGCCCGCGCGTTTCGAGGCTTCGCCTCGCGCGAGCTTCGGGATAGGATGCCGTCGCCTTGAAGAGGGAGGATCCTTGAGCACCATCCGACTCACAACCGCCCAGGCGCTGATCACCTTCCTGGCGCGCCAGTACAGCGACCGCGACGGCCGACGCCAGCGCCTTGTCCGTGGCGTGTGGGGCATCTTCGGCCACGGCAACGTGGCAGGCCTCGGCCAGGCCCTGCACCAGCTCGGCGACGAGCTGAAGCTGCCCACCTACCGCCCCCAGAACGAGCAGGCCATGGTGCACACGGCCGCGGCCTACGCCAAGCACACGCGGCGGCTGTCCACCTTCGCCTGCACCGCGTCCATCGGGCCGGGCTCGACCAACATGATCACCGGCGCGGCCGGGGCCACGATCAACCGGCTGCCCGTGCTGCTGCTGCCGTCGGACTACTTCGCCAACCGCATCCCCGACCCGGTACTGCAGCAGCTCGAGCACGCGGTGGAGCACGACGCCAGCGTCAACGACGCCTTCCGCACGGTGTCGCGGCTGTTCACCCGCATCTCCCGGCCGGAGCAGCTGATGTCCGCGCTGCCCGAGGCCATGCGCGTGCTCACCGATCCGGTGGACACCGGCGCGGTCACCGTGGCCCTGCCCGAGGACGTACAGGCCGAGTCGTACGACTGGCCGACCGCGTTCTTCCGCGAGCGGGTGTGGCGGGTACGCCGCCCCGCGCCCGAGCCCGACCTGCTCAACGAGGCCGCGGACATCATCATGGAGGCCGAGCGGCCGCTGATCATCACCGGCGGGGGCACCCTGTACAGCGGAGCCGAATCCGAGCTGCGCGCCCTGGCCGAGGCCTACGGCATCCCGGTGGCCGAGTCCCAGGCGGGCAAGGGCGCGCTGCCCTGGGATCATCCGCTCAACGTGGGCCCGGTGGGGGCCAACGGCGGCGCGGCCGCCAACCGGCTGGCCCGGGACGCGGACGTGGTCATCGCGGTGGGCAGCCGGCTGGGCGACTTCGTCACGGCCTCGCGCACCGCCTTCGCCAACCCCAAGGTGCGCTTCGTCGGCCTCAACGTCGCGCCCATGGACGCCTACAAGCTGGCCGGGCTGCCGCTGGTATGCGATGCCCGCGAGGGGCTGACCGCGCTGTACGCGGTGTTCGAGGTGGACGACTGGGAGGGCACGTCCGAGGACTACGGCAACGAGATCGGCGATCTGAAGGCCGAGTGGGACCGCACGGTGGACGACCTGCGCGCGGTCACCGACCGGGGTGATCTGGCGCAGGCCGAGGTCATCGGCATGGTCAACGACACCTTCGGCGGCCGGGCCACGGTCATCTGCGCGGCCGGGTCCATGCCGGGCGACCTGCTCAAGCTGTGGCGCCAGGCCACGCCGCAGGGCTACCACATGGAGTACGGCTACTCGTGCATGGGCTACGAGATCCCGGCAGGCCTGGGCGTGAAGCTGGCAGATCCCAACCGCGAGGTGGTGGTGATGGTCGGCGACGGCTCGTACCTGATGATGAACTCCGAGATCGTCACGGCCGTGGCCGAGCACATGAAGTTGACCGTGGTGGTGGTCAACAACGGCGGCTTCCAGTCCATCCACGGCCTTCAGCGGGCCTGCGGCAGCCCGCAGTTCAACAACGAGCTGCGCTTCCGCAACCCCGACTCCGGCCAGACCGACGGCGAAACCGTGCCGATCAACTACGCGGCCCACGCCGAGGCCATGGGCGCGGTGGCCTTCCGCGCCACCACGGCCGAGGAGCTCGACGACGCCCTGCGCTGGGCCCGCGATGCCGACCGGGTGACCGTGATCGAGGTCAAGACCAACCCCGAGAAGCGGGTCCCCGGGTTCGAGAGCTGGTGGGACGTCCCGGTGGCCGAGATCAGCCTCCAGGACGGCGTGCAGGGGGCCCGCAACCAGTACGAGGAGACCCTGAAGCACCAGCGGAAGGGCAGCTGACGTGCGCATCGCCACCGCCCCGATCAACTGGAACAACGAGGACGTGCCCGACTACCGCGAGTGGGTCCCGTACCCCGACATCCTGGGCGAGATCCAGGCCGCGGGCTACCGTGCCACCGAGTGGTCGTCCAGCCTCCCTGCAGACCCGGATCGGCTGCTGCCCGGCCTGGTCGGCCACCAGCTCGAGGTGACCGGCGCGTTCGTCGGCCTGGCGCTGCGCGATCCAGCGCAGTACGGCGCGGAGCTGTACAGGGCGCTGGACACGGCCGCATTCCTGCATTCGATCGGCGCCACCACCATGATCGTCGCGGACTCCGGCGACCCGGCCCGCCAGGCCGCGGCCGGCCACGTGACCGCCGACCTGGGGCTTGGCGAGCGCGGCTGGACCAGCCTGACTGCGGGCCTGGACGAGCTGGGAGGTCGCGTCCAGGCCATGGGCCTGCAGCTCGTGTTCCACAACCACGTCGGCACCTACGTGGAGACGGCCGAGGAGACCGCGCGGCTGCTGGACACGACCGATCCACAGCGCGTGTCGTGGTGCCTCGACTGCGGGCACCTGGCCTACGGCGGCGGCGACACCCTGGCCATGCTCGGCGACTACGGGGCCCGCGTGGCCTACGCCCACATCAAGGACGTGGACGGTGACGTGCTGGCGCGGGCCCGGGGCGAGATGTGGAGCTTCGACCGGGCGCTGCGTAGCTACATCTTCGCCCCCCTCGGCCGGGGCATCGCCCGCATCCCCCAGGTGATCGAGGCGTTGCTGTCCCACGGCGTGGGCTGGGCCGTGGTCGAGCAGGACACCACCGCCGACGATCCCACGGACACGGCTCGCGCCAACCGCGAGACCCTGCAGGAGCTGCTGTCATGACGCGCGATGAGCTGGAGGCGCTGGCCCGCCGGGGCCGCTACCTGGTGCTGCGCACGGTCCACCACAGCGGGGCCGGCCACGTGGGCGGCCCGCTGTCGGCCATGGACCTGCTGGTGGCGCTGTACTTCGAGGCGCTGGACGTGCGCCCGGACGAGCCCGGCTGGCCCGACCGGGACCGCTTCGTGCTGTCCAAGGGCCACTGCGCGGTCGGCCTGTACTCGGTGCTGGCCATGCGCGGGTACCTCCCCGAGGCCGAGCTGGCCACCTTCGACAAGGGGGATTCGCGGCTGCAGGGCCACCCCGACATGCTGGCCCTGCCGGGCCTGGACGCCTCCGCCGGCTCGCTGGGCCAGGGGCTGAGCTTCGGCGCGGGCGTGGCCATGGCCGCCCGCCGCGCCCGGCGGTCTTTCCAGACCTTCGTGATGATGGGCGACGGCGAGATCCAGGAGGGCATGGTCTGGGAGGCGGCCCACGTGGCACGGCGCTACGGCCTGGGCAACCTGACCGCGATCGTGGACCACAACGGCCTGCAGCAGTACGGCTGGGCCGGCCGCTCCGAGCGGGGCGACCGCCGCGACCCCTGGGCCGGGTTCGACCCGGGCGAGGTGTTCGCGTCGTTCGGCTGGCAGGTCATCGAGATCGACGGCCACGACATGGACGCCATCGCCGAGGCGTACGCCGCAGCTCGTGCCGACGCCGGCGGCGACCACCCCACAGCGATCGTGGCCCGCACGATCAAGGGCCGCGGGGTGTCCTTCACCGAGGCCGACTACCTGTGGCATGCCCGGGTCCCGGACGCCGGCGAGCTGGCCGCGGCCGCAGCCGAACTCGGCTTCGCCGGCGAGGAGGTGGCGCCATGAAGGCCCTGCGTATCGCCTTTGGCGAGACCCTGGTGGAGCTGGGCGGACAGTACCCGAACCTGCTCGTGCTGGACGGTGACCTGGCCAACTCCACGATGACCTCGATCTTCGACCAGGCGTACCCGGACCGCTTCATCCAGACCGGCATCGCCGAGCAGAACATGGTGGGCATGGCCGCTGGCCTGGCCCACACCGGGTTCATCCCCTGGATGAGCACGTTCGCGGTGTTCCTCACCCACCGCGGGCTGGACCCCCTGCGCATGCTGGTCGCCCAGACCCGGGCCAACGTCAAGGTGGCCGGCGCCTACTCGGGCATGCTGTCGGGCCTGACCGGGAAGTCCCACCAGGACGTGCAGGACCTGGCCATCATGCGGGCCATGCCCGAGATGGTGGTGCTGGCCCCGGCCGACGCGGTCGAGACGCGGACGATGATGCGCTGGGCCACGGACTACGATGGCCCGGTCTACATCCGCCTCGCGCGGGATCCGAGCCCGGTGCTGCTGCCGGACGAACACACGTTCGAGCCCGGGCTGCCGCTGGTGCTGCGGCGCGGCGCCGACGTGACCCTGATCGCCACCGGCGTGCAGACTCCGCGCACCCTGGACGCGGCCGCGCTGCTGGCCGGCCACGGGGTGGAGGCCACCGTGCTGCACGTGGGCTGCCTCAAGCCGCTGGACGAGTCCGCGCTGGTGGCCGAGGCCGGGACCCCGCCGCTGGTGGTGACCGTGGAGGAGCACAGCGTGATCGGCGGCCTCGGCGGGCTGGTCGCCGAGGTGCTGTCGACCCACGCGCCGCGGCGCGTGGTGCGCATCGGCGTGGACGACGTGTTCGGCGAGTCCGCGCCCAACGACTTCCTGCTGAACAGGTACGGCCTGACCCCCGAGCGGGTGGCCGAGCGCGTACTGGAGGAGCTGTCATGACGACCTTCGGAGTGGCCCTGCTGGGCGCGGGCCGCATGGGCCAGGAGCACGCCCGCAACCTCGCCGGCATCCCCGCGGCGCACATGGTCGCCGTGGCCGACCCGGTGCCCGAGGCGGCCCAGGCCGCCCAGCGCGCCTGCAACGCCGACAAGATGCTGCTCGACGCGCACGAGGCCATCGACCACCCGGCCGTGGAGGTGGTGCTGATCGTCACCCCCACCGACACCCACGCCGAGCTCACCGAGTACGCGGCGCGCGCGGGCAAGGCCATCTTCTGCGAGAAGCCCGTCGCCCTCGACCTGGCCGAGACCCAGCGGGTGATGCAGGTGGTGCAGGACGCGGGCGTGCCGTTCCAGATCGGCTTCAACCGCCGCTTCGACCCCGGCTTCGCCGGGATCCGCCAGCAGGTGGCGGCCGGCGCCATCGGCCGCGTGGAGCAGTTCCGCGCCGTGGGCCGGGATCCCGGGCCGCCCCCCCTGGACTACCTGCGGGTGTCCGGCGGCCAGTTCATCGACCAGGTGGTGCACGAGTTCGACATGGCCCGCTACGTGGTGGGCGAGGTGGAGGAGGTTCAGGCCTGGGGCGCGGTGCGCGTGGATCCCCGCATCGGTGACCTCGGCGACACGGACACGGCCACCACCCTGCTGCGGTTCGCCAACGGCGCCATCGGCGTGGTGGAGAGTTCCCGCCGCGCGGTGTACGGCTACGACATCCGCGCCGAGGTGTTCGGCGAGGGGGGCAAGCTCGTGGTCGAGGCCATGCCCAAGACCCCGGTGTATCGCTACCGCAAGGGTGGGTTCGAAGCCGACCACTACCACTTCTTCATGGACCGCTTCGAGCAGGCATTCCGGCTGGAACTCGAGGCGTTCTTCCGGGCGCTGGGCGACGACGCCGTGCCCTCCCCCGGACCGCGCGACGCAGTGGAGGCGCTGCGCATCGCGCTGGCCGCGCGCACGAGTTATATCGAGAAGCGCCCCGTTCGCGTGGAGGAGATTCGATGAGCCCGCTGGCCCGACCCGAGATCGACCGCATCAGCAACCCCAACGATGGTCGCCGCATCCCCCAGATCGTGACCCCGGCCGTGGCGGGCTGGCGCTACCTCAGCTTTTGGACCCACGCGCTCAAGGCCGGCGACGACCTGCTGACCAACACCGACGACTGCGAGGTCGCGCTGGTGCCCCTGCGGGGCAAGGGCAGCGTGACCACCGAGGCTGGCACCCACCGGCTGGACCGGGTGGGCGTGTTCCGCGAGCTGCCCCACGTGCTGTACCTGCCTCCGGGCACCCGCTACAACCTCGCCGCGGACGAGGACTTCGAGCTGGCCGTGGGTTCGGCGCCGGCCGAGGGCCGCTACCCCGAGCGCCTGATCACCCCCGACGAGATCAACGTGGAGATGCGGGGCGGGGCCAACGTGCAGCGCCAGGTCTCCCACCTGCTCGCTCCGCCGCTGCAGGCCGAGCGGCTGGTGCTGTTCGAGGTGTACACGCCCAGCGGCAACTGGTCCTCGTGGCCACCGCACTGCCACGACGGCAACCACGGCTCGCCGGTGATGGAGGAGATCTACTACTACCGCATCCACCCCAAGGACGGCTTCGCGCTGCAGCGCCTGTACACCGGCGACGGCCGCGACGAACTGCTCATGCCCCGCCACGGCGACGCCGTGATCGTGCCCGAGGGGCACCACCCCGTGGCCGCGGCTCCCGGCTCCAACGTGTACTACCTCAACGTGCTCGCCGGCCCGGAGCGATCCACCAACGTCGCGGACGACCCGACCTTCGCGTGGATGCGCCAGGACTGGGGCGGCCGCGCCATGAAGCTCCCGATCGGCTCCTGATCATGGAGCCGAACCCGCCGACGGCGGGTTCGGCGACGATCGAAGCTCACAGATAGCCAGGTCTTCGCCGATCCGCGTTCGCACCGCCCGGCAGCTCTCGCCATCCACCACCAGCCCGTACGCCTCCAGATACTGCGCGGGCAGCCCCCCCGGCCCACGCAACGCCAGCACCGGCTCCGGTGACGCCACGATCGCCTCCCGTATCCGCTCGTTCATCACCGTCGGATCATCCGGATACACCAGGTTGCTGGCGATCCGCACGTGCCTCAGCTCGGCGGGCAGGTACGGCAGCACGTACGAGGTCGGCTCGTCCCCCGCCAGCACCAGCACCTGCCCCTCCCGCGCCTCGATCACCGGGGGTCGCACGTCGAACAGGCTGCCCGCGCCGTAGGGTATCCGCTCGGGCTGCGGCGGCAGCCTCACCGCCGCGATCCCGATCAGCAGCGCCACGGCCACGATCCCGGCCGCGCCGCGCCACGACCGCGCCACCCACAGCACGGCCAGCGCCACCACCAGCGGCGCCAGGACCTCCTGGGGCACCAGGTAGCGGTACACCGCATGGATCAGCTGCCACACCCCGTACGCACCCGCGACCGCGGCCACGAAGAACAGCACGGCCGGCGGCGGGAGCTGCCGCCCCCGGGCGAACCGCGCCGCCGTCACCGGCACGGCCGCGGCCAGGGCCAGCGCCACCAGCGCGAACCGCACGTCCCGGAACGCGAAGTACTCCGCGGTCCGCTCCACCAGCCCGATGGCGAACGGGAACGCCAGGTGTGCGACCACCCCGTCGGGGATGTACGGCGAGTCCGCGTACCCCTCGGCCAGGGCCCACGGCGACTCGAACAGGAAGTTGAGGAACGGGAACACTGGGTTGCCGAAGCGCACGGTCATGTGCACCAGGTGCACCCCGTCCACCAGCGCGCAGCCCGCGGCCAGGGCCACCATCCAGGTCGCCCAGGCGCGCGCCCGCTCCCTCCAGCCCGTGCCCGCCGGCGCCAGCAGCGGCAGGGCCAGGGCCACGCCCACGGCGGCCACGCCCGCGGTCAGCTTCAGCACCGAGCCCGCGCCGATCAGCAGGCCGGACAGCACCAGCAGCCGCCGCGAGCGCCAGGCACCGGGCACCAGCAGCAGCAGCAGCCCCGCCAGGATCGGCACGGCCACCGTGCTGTCCCCCTGGGGCCCTCCGTGCTCGAAGATCACCGCGGGCGCATAGACCCCCGCGCCCGCGCACAGCACCGCGATCCCGCCGCGGGTCCGGCTCGAACGGATGAACTCCCCCAGCAGCATCCAGGCCATCCGCCACACCAGCCACAGGGCCAGCCCGTGGAACGCACCCATGGCGAAGCCGGCCACCCGGCCGCCGAACGCCGCGGCCAGCAGGTACAGCGGCAGGTCGATCAGCGGGTTGTAGAAGGTCTGCAGCTGCGCCGGCGCCCAGTCGTGCCCGATCCGACCGTGCAGCATGCCCCACGGGTTGTAGTGGTGGTAGTTGAGGTGGTCGAACCCCGCGTCCAGGCCCAGCACCAGCGACAGCACCCCGCCGCCGACCAGGGCGATGCCCAGGATCACGCGGTCGGCGAGCACCGGGGGCGATGCGCTGTGTTGGCCAGAAGGCGTCTTCACGCCCACAACCACACCACGGCGAGCCTGGAAGTGCCAGTGGCGGACCGCGTTCCGATAGACGTCTTTGTCGAGATGTATTATACATATCACATGATACGCATTCAGCTACACATCGACGAACGCCAGGACCGTCTGCTCCGGACTCTAGCTCGCGAGACCGGCTCGACACGCGCCGAGCTGATTCGCCGTGGCATCGACCTGCTGCTCCGTAGTGGAACCGAGGAGGACGACCCACTGATGGACCTGGTCGGTGCTGCGGGTCCAGCAGGTCGTACCGACGCGTCCGAACGCCACGACGACCTCCTCTACGCGGCCGAGAGGCCGTCGAGGAGCTACGGGGACGACCGGTGACTCGCGAGATATTCGTCGACACCGGAGCCTGGTACGCCCTGCAGGTTCCCGACGACCGCTGGCACGGCAACGCCGTGGCGTGCTTCCGGGACCTGATGCACCAGGGTCGTTCGCTGGTCACGTCGAACCTCGTGGTGGGAGAGACCTACACCCTCCTGGTCCGGACCCATGGGAATGCGGCCGCGCTGCGGTTCGTGGACACGCTCGACCGGAGCCCTCGGCTCGTGCGCGTCCACACCGACGAAGACCTGGACCAGGAGGCCTGGCAGATCCTGAGGAGGTTCACGGATCAGGACTTCTCGTACGTGGACGGCTGTTCGTTCGCGATCATGCGCCAGCGACGCATCACCGAGGCGTTCGCCTTCGATCATCACTTCTCGACTGCGGGATTCACCCGCATCGGCCCGTCGCGGGGATCCTGACCGCCGCGCACCGGTCAGGGCACGTACCCTTCGATCAGCTCCGAGATCACCGCGTCCAGGTCCGTGCCCACCACCACGGCCGCGCCCACGGCCGGCATGTTGGTGCCGCCGAGGTGTTCGGCCAGCATCTCCGACAGGTCGTCGGGATCGGACGTGTCGTCGTCGTCCACGTCGTCGTCGCCGGCCGTGTCGTCGTCGAGCGGTTCCTCGGTCGGGCAGCCGCAGATCAGCAGCAGGATCGAGGCCATGATCAGGATCTCGCGCATGGGACGCCTCCCGGGGCCGGATGATACCCTCGATCCGAGGGCTCATCGCATGCAAAGACCTTCGACTGGTACGGCCCTGGCCGGAATCCTCCTGGTGCTGTCCGGCTGCCCCGAACGGGACACCGAGTTCGACTTCGACGGCGACGGCATCATCGACTCGGTGGACTGCGCGCCCGAGAACGGGGACATCTACCAGGGCGCCGAGGACTTCTTCGGCGACGGCGTGGACTCCAACTGCGACGGCGCGGACGGCTACGACGCGGACGGCGACAGCTACTCCTCCAACGAGACGCTGCAGGACGAGGCGTACTACGACTGCAACGACGCCAACCCGGCGGTGCACCCGGGCGCCGACGACACGGTCGGCGACGGGGTGGACAACAACTGCGACGGCATCGACGGGGTGGACCTCGACCGGGACACCCAGGCCTCCGAGGCCTCCGGCGGCACGGACTGCGACGACGCGGACCCGACCACCTATCTCGGCGCCGACGAGCTGATGGACTGCCTGGACAACGACTGCGACGGCACCGCGGACGACGGCCAGCCCACCGCGGACAACGACGGCGACGGGTTCTGCGCCGGCGGCGAGATCGTCGGCACGGTCCAGTGCTGCGACGGCTCCCTGCTCGGCGACTGCGACGACACGGACTGGACCCTGCACCCCGACGACGAGGACGGGGACGCGTACTCCCCGTGCGACGGGGACTGTGCGGACGCCGACGCGGAGCGATTCCCGGGCGCGGCCGAGATCTGCAACGGGCTGGACGACGACTGCGACGGCCTGCTCTCCGACGAGGAGCAGGACGGCGACGGGGACGGGTTCTGGGGCTGCTCCGGGGACTGCGACGACGAGGATCCGCTCCTCACGCCCGAGGACCTGGACGAGGACGGCTACTCCACCTGCCAGGGGGCCTCCGCCGACGCCGAGGCCGACCTGCCGCTCGAGGACCTCGACGGGGACGGCTACTGCGACGGCACCGCGGACTGCGACGACGACGACGCCACCCTGACGCCGCTGGACGACGACGGCGACGGCTACGCCACCTGCGACGGCGACTGTGACGACGGGGACGCGGACGTCAACCCGGGCGCAGTCGAGGTCTGCGGCGACTGCATGGACCAGGACTGCGCGGGTGACGACGCGGACGACTGCGACGACGACGGCGACGGCTGGGCCGAGTGCGCGGGCGACTGTGACGACACCGCCTACCTGGTCCACCCGGACACGGTCGAGGCCTGCGACGGCCAGGACACGGACTGCGACGCGGCCACGGACGAGCTCGTGGACGGCGACGGCGACGGGTTCGCGGCCTGTGACGGCGACTGCGACGACACCGAGGCCGACGTGTACCCGCAGGCAGCCGAGGCCTGCGACTTCGTGGACAACGACTGCGACGGAGACGTGGACGAGAACACCGGCGCGGACCTGGATCACGACGGCTACAACGCCTGCCAGGGGGACTGCGACGACGACGATCCCGACGTGTACCCGGGCGCACCCGAGCTGTGCGACGGCCTGGACAACGACTGCGACGGCAGCGCGGCCGCGGACGAGGTCGACGACGACCTCGACGGCTGGATGGTGTGTGCCGGGGACTGCGACGACCTCGATCTGGCCGTGAGCCCGGGCGCGGCCGAGATCTGCGACGGGGTCGACAACGACTGCTCGGGCGCGGTGGACGACGACTGCCTCGACTGCGACCTGGAGGTGCCCACGGCGTACGTCACGATCCAGGCGGCCATCGACGCGGCCGCGAACGGAGAGCGGATCTGCGTGGAGCCGGGCACCTGGCTCGAGCAGATCGAGTTCGGCGGCAAGGACATCCACGTGCTGGGCACGGCTGGTGCGGCCACGACCACGGTGGATGGCGACGGCACAGGTCCGGTGGTGCGGTTCTCTCAGGGCGAGGGGCCGGACGCCGTGCTCGAGGGCGTGACCCTGACCGGCGGCGTGGCGCCCAACGGCGCAGGCATCTTCGTCTCGGGCGCGTCCCCCACGCTCCGCGCGTTGCGCGTGCACGGCAACCAGGCCTCGACCAACGGCGGCGGGCTGTACGGCACGGCGACCGCGATGGTGCTCGACGGATGCACGATCGAGGACAACGACGCGGCCAGCAGCGGTGGCGGCGTGTACCTGACCGGCACTGCTGCCGTCATCGAGGACACGGCCATCCGGTCCAACACGGCCACGCAGGGGGGCGGCGCGTTCGCCACCGGGATCAGCTCGATGAACAGCTTCTCGAGCGTGTCGTTCGTGCACAACGAGGCAGCGGGCAGCGGCGGCGGACTCTACCAGGAGGGCGGCTCCTCCACCCTGGCGAGTGTCACCCTCACCGGCAACCGCGGTGCGGCCGGCGGCGGCCTGTACCTGCTGGACAGCTCCGCGACGGCCCAGGAGGTCGTGCTGGACTCCAACGAGGCCGTGGGCACCTACGGCGGCGGGCTCTGGGTCACGTGCAGCGACCTCGACGTGACGGACGCGGCCGTCCGCTACAATACAGCGGCCATGTCGGGTGGGGGGATCTACGCAGCGTGCACGCCCGCGTACGGCACGCTGTCGATGGACCTGGCGCGCGTGTCGATCCAGGGGAACGTCGCTGCCGACGGCGGCGGCGTGTACATGGACGAGTCCGGCACGCTGCGGCTCGAGGACTTCTCCGTCGAGGGCAACGTGGCGACCTCCAGCGGCGGTGGACTCAACGTCAACCACATCGACCTGCTCGAGCTCACCAACGGCACGGTGGCCGACAACGAGGCCTGGACAGCAGGGGGGCTCGCACTGCACGCCGACACGGTCGGTTCGCACCTGCGCATCACCGGCAACGTGGCTCTGGGCAACGCCGGCGGCTTCCAGGCAGAGAACGCCGACATCCGGCTGGTCAACGTCGAAATCGTGGCCAACGAGGCCAGCTCGTGGGGCGGGGGCGCGCTCGTCCAGACCGTCACCGGTGAGCTGGTCAACGCCTCGGTCGTGGGCAACCGCGCCTACCAGGGTGGCGGCTTCTACTTCAGCAGCGTCAGCGGCTTCGACCTGGTGAACACGGTGGTCGCGGACAATCGCGCCACCGACCCGGCCGGTGGAATCCAGACCTGGGCCTCCACCATCTCGCTGTCGTGGTGCGACGTGTGGGACAACGTGCCCGTGGACATCGCCGGCATGCCCAGCCCGATCGGCGCGGACGGCAACGTGTCCGTGGACCCGGAGTGGCTGGACGAGGTCGATCCCGATCCGCGGCTGTGGGACCTGCACCTCGCGGCCACGTCGCCCCTGGTCGACGCGGGCGACACCACGAAGGTCGACCCGGACGGCAACCGCAGCGACATGGGCGCCTTCGGCGGGCCGGACGCAGACCTGTGGGACCTGGACGGGGACGGGTACCCGCTGTGGTGGCAGCCCGGCGACTACGACGCCGGCACCTACCCGGCCCTGGGGTGGGACTGCGACGACGAGGACGGGGACGTGTACCCGGGCGGCGGGTGCTGAGACCCCCCAGCGCCCCGGTCACTCCAGTGCACAGCGATGCCCGGGATCCGGCGGCCGCACCACGGTCCGGCCGCCCTCCCAGATCACCGGGACCTCGGCCCAGAGCTCTCGCAGCACGTCGCAGTACTCGCGCTGCAGGACCGCGATGTCCAGGGACTCGTGGTCGCCGAGCTCGGTGCCGAACTGCGCCCGCCCCCCCTCGACAGCCAGGTGCACCACGGGCCCGTGCAGCTTCATCGAGGCCAGCCGGCGACCGCCCTGGAGGCTCCACATCCGCGCGCTCCCGTCTGCGAATCCCCCGAGCAGCACTCCGCCGTCGGTCGCCAGCAAGCTGACCACGGTGGACGCTGGCGCGTGCTCCGCGTGCAGGGTCTCGCTCCAGTCAGGACCCTCACCGTCGCGCTCCCGGGTCTCCAGCACGAGCACGTCGCCGTCGACGGTGCCCACCGCGGCAACCCCGGAGGTCATGGCCACGGCCGACGTGCGCGGCACGCCCGACATCGTCATGGTCGCGGCCCCACTCCCGTCGAGCACCACGATCTCGTCGTCCCCGGCGACCACCACCCCGTCCCCGTACGCTGACATGGCTGCCGCTCTCTCCCGGATCACGGTCGCCTCGCCTGCCGGATCGAGCGCGACCACGTCTCCGGTCCCGGTCAGCACCCCACATCCCCCGAAGGCCGCCTCGACCCGCGATGGCCGCAGCGCGGCGGTCTCCAGCCGGAGCGTGTCGCTGGCCAGGTCCCACAGCTCGACCACGCCGTCGAAGCTGTGCACGCACAGCTGGCGGCGATCTGCGGACCACGAGGCCCGGCGTGCCGGGGTCTCGACCGCCACGCGCCACGCCTCCGCAGCTCCCTCGTTCCCGTGGCCAGACAGCTGCAGCAACTCGTGGGGGCCACCGGGCATCAGCGGAGCCCACCAGCGTGGCAGGCCCGTCTCCACGTCCCATGCGCGGACCGTGCCGTCGTCCGCGCACGTCGCTGCCACGGCGCCGTCCGCAGAGAAGTCGATGCTGTTCACCTCCCCCCGGTGCCCGCGCAGGACGGTGGAGGTGCCCTGCACCAGGTCGATGATCCAGCCGGTGCCGTCCTGGCAGGCCAGCCCGATCCGCTCGCCGTCCGGGTGGAACCGGGCCTCGTGCGCCCGCTCGCAAGGCACGTCCAGCAATCGCGTCGCGCCGGAGGAGGGTTCCAGCAGGCCGGGCTGTCCGCCCAGGTCCAGGAACAGCAGCGAACGGTTCGTGGGGTGGAACTCCACACCAAGCAGCAGGGTGTCGCTCACGGCGAACGTACCCTCGGACGAACCGGTGTGCACGTCGAACAGCTTGATCTCGCCATCACCGTGATAGGTCGCGAGCCGCGGCCCGGCCGGGTCATGGCACACGCCGCGCAGCTCGGCGCCGGGGACGTGAAGGGACAGGAGATCGTCCAGGGTCCGCGCGTCCATGACGTGCACCCGCTCCCCGACCGTGCCGGTCACCAGCCGGCGGCCATCCGGACTGAAGTCCAGCTCCACGACCCACGAATCCTGCTGCACGGACGCGACCTCCTCGCCAGACGCCAGCGAGTACGTACGCAACCAGCCCTCGCGGCCACCGGTGGCCACGATTTCGCCGTCCGGGTGGTGGGCCAGCCCCCAGCCCGATCCGGGCGGAGGCCGGAGCACCAGCCGCTCCTCGCCATCGCTCCCGGACCACACGCGCGCCGACCCGTCCGCGCTCCGGGTGGTCAGCAGCTCGCCGTCGGGACCGAACCGGACCCGCAGGGCGTACGAGGCGTGGCCCCGCTGTGGCATCTTCCGGATCTCGTTGTCCGTGTGCCACACCCGCACCGCGTGATCGAGGCCGGCGGCAGCGAGCAGTCGACCGCCGGGCTCCCAGCTCAGGCCCCTCACCCCGCCTGGGTTCGCCGGGCTCTCCCACACCGCCGCCCCGGTGGCCACGTCCCAGCTCCTGATCTCGTCCCCGGCGCCGGCCACGGCCAGCGTCGTGCCGTCCGGCGAGAACGCCAGCGACGAGACCCGGCCGCCGTGCCGGGCGACCACCTGTCCCTCCCCGCAGGCGCTCGCGTCCCACAACCGGACCACGCCGCCGTTGTCGCCCGCGGCCAGCCACCGCCCGGTCGGATCGTACGCGACCTCGAACAGCGAGGCGTCGTGCTCACAGCGTGCCAGCCGCTCACCGGTGCGAGCCTCCAGCAGGATGACCACGCCGCTCTCCGTCCCGATGGCGCATCGCGTCCCGTCCGGTGCCATGTCGAGGGCGAGCACCGGACTCCCGACGTCCACCTCCCAGACCACGTCGCCCGTGTGCACGTCGAGCGACCGCACCCACCCGCCGAAGTCCACGACGACGACCTCCTCGCCGTCCGGCGTGAACTTCACCCCCAGGACCGTCAGCTCCCGCCGGTCGAGCAACCTGTACGAGCCGGCCGCCAGGTTCCACAGACCGACCTCCCCGGTGCTGGTGCCGCTGACGAGCCACTGCCCGCGCGGTCCTACATCCACGGCGTACACCATGCCCGTATGCCCGCGCAGCACGCGCGCGCCGTGGCTGTGGGGATCGAGCAGGTGCAGGGTCCCGTCCGTGACCGCGACCACCAACTGGCGTCCGTCCGGCGTCCAGTCCACTGCGAGCGGCCCGCTACCCAGATCCTGCGCGCGCCACAGCGGGTGGCGCTGGAGCTTCACCCACAGATCCCGCGCCGCCGGATCGTCTCGGGTCTCCATGGAGGACCGCAGCTTGGCCCGGGAATCGACCGGCGCCAGGCGGTTGTAGGCCACGAGCGCGCCGTCGAGCTCGGCCTCGGCCCTGCGTAGCGCCTCCTGCTGCCGGGCCTCCTCGGCGCGGCCCCGCTGCTGGCTGGCCAGGCGGGCCATGAAGGTCATGGACACGGCGAAGAAAGCGAGCACGGCAAAGGCGCACGCCAGCAGCAGCCACCGCCGGGTCCGCCGCCGGCGCTCCCGGTCACGCCCCTGGTGGAGGAAGTCCACCACGCTGTGGGGAGCGTCCGGGCCGAGCCGCTCCAGGCTGCGCAGACCGTCGCGCAGCGCCTCGTCGCTCCACAGCTCGTCCGGCCGGCGCCCACGCCGCTCCCACAGCTCGGCCGCCTGCCGTGCCTCGCGCAGGAAACCGGCCTCCCCGCGCCCCTCCAGGATCCAGTCAGCGAGCTGGTCCCAGTGCTCGATCAGCGACTCGTGCACCAGCTCGATCTCGACCTCGGCCTCGTCGTCGCCCCGGGACTTGCGCGAGGTGAGCAGCCGCTGGGCGATCAGCAGGTCCAGCACGTGCTCGCCCTCGTCACCGGTCCTCGACAGCAGCTCGTCGCGCTGCAGCCCTTGGCGGGTCCCCTCGGCCGTCACCAGCCGCAGCAGTATCAGCCGCGCGGTCTTGACCCGGGACGACGACAACCCCTCCAGCACGCCGTCCGCGTGCCGGGCCAGCAGCCCGCCCACGCCGCCGAGTTCCTCGTAGGCCACGCGAGTGAGCCTGTGATCCACTCGATCCCGACGATCCCAGAGGCCCTGGCCCGCGACCTGCAGCAGCGGCAGCGCGGCGGCCTCGTCCCGGATCGAGTCCACGATCTCCGCCACCAGCCCGGGATCATCGAAGCAATACCCGGAGGCCTCCACCGGTCGTGTCAGCATCTCGGACAGGGCGGCCGGGCCTGGGCTACGCAGCACGGTCACCCGCCCGAGCACCTCGCGGGCCACCTCCCCCTCGGCCAGCCGGCCGAGGTAGTCGTCCCGCAGGGTGAAGATCACGCGCACCGGGCCGAGCGGGTCGTCCGCGGCCAGGCACAGCGCCTCCATGAACACCCGCCGCACGACCGGATCGTCGCTCCGCGTACACAGCTCCTCGAGCTGGTCCACCACGAGCACGACCGGCTGCCCCTCCCGCTCCGCGATCCGCTCCAGCCGCAGGGCCAGCCGGGCCGGTGATGCGGCGAGCTCGGCGGCCAGTTCACGGCCGAACGCGTCCAGCTCCACCACGCTGCCTGTCGAGGGGGAGCGCTCCGTGGGGGCATCGGTGGCGCAGCCCGCGTCCGTGTCGAACGTCGCCCCTGGGCCGGTCAGGCTCTCTCCCCACAGCAGCCGCGCGGCCAGCGCCCGCATGGGATCCCGGCCCGGCCGCAGGTCCAGCACCGTCCAGGGCCGTTGCTCCCGCAGCCGCGGCAGGATCCCTGCTTCCACGAACGAGCTCTTGCCCGCGCCTGACGGGCCGACTACCGGCAGCACCGGCTCGTCCCGCAGGCGCTCGAGGAAGGCGCCGAGCTCCGCGTCACGGCCGAAGAAGCGGCCTCGGTGGCGCTCTCCCAAGGGGATCAGCCCGACGAATGGGGACTCCCCACCCACGATGGCGCGATCGCTGTCCGGCAGCGCCTCACTCAAGCCCTGGACCACCTCGCCGATGGATGGACGCCCCTCCGCGTCCTTGTCCAGGCAACGATCGACCAGCTGCGCGACCTCTTCGCCGGCCTCGCGGCTGCACTGCGGCAGGGGCTCCGGCCGGGTCACCTCGAACACGATCTGGAACGGACCCTCCCCGCTGAGCGGGTGCTCGCCCGCGATCAGCTCGTACAGGATCAGGCCCAGGGCCCAGACGTCGGCAGCCGTGGAGGCGGGCTGGCCCGACCACTGCTCGGGCGCCATGTATCGGGGCGTGCCGCTGATGGCCCCCTCCTGGGTCTCGAAGGTGGCCAGGGCCGCGTCGCCTTCGCCAGGCAACCCCTCGCGGCCGGGTTCCTCGGCGTCGGCCCCGCCCGTGACCTTGGCCAGCCCGAAGTCCAGCACGCGCAGCCGGCCGTCCCGGGGGATCATCACGTTCTCGGGCTTGAGATCCCGGTGCAGCACCGAGTGTGCATGCGCCTCGGCCAGGGCCTCGGCGATGGCCAGCGCGGTCCGCACCGCCTCGGTGTGGCTCATCCGCGCGCGGGCCATGCGCTGGCGCAGCGTCTCGCCCTCCAGGTACTCCAGGGCCACGTACGGGCTGCCGCGCACCTCGCCCACGTGGTAGATGGCGATGATGTGGGGGTGGTTGAAGCGGGCCGTGGTGCGGGCCTCGAACAGGAAGCGCTCGACCGCCTCGCGGGAGCCCAGGGCGTCCGGACGCAGGACCTTGATCGCCACCTTGCGGCCCAGGTTGACGTCCCGCGCCAGGTGGACCTCGCCCATGCCGCCACGGCCGAGCGGGCGGATCAGCTGGAAGTGATCCAGGCGCTCGCCGGGGCGTACGGACACGCTCTCGGTGGAATTCCCGCTCATCACCTCCCCGGACCTACGAGTATAGGCCCGCGGAGAGCGGTCAGGATCCGGACTGGAACACGAACGGGTAGCTCACGATCACGATCCCGCCGCCCGCTGGTGGATCGAACTGGAACCGGAGGAACCGGTTGACGATGCACTGCTCCACCGTGGCATTGTTCAGCGTGGTGCTCTTCACCTCGGCCGCCGACACGGTCCCGTCCGCGGCGATGGTGAACTTGATCACCACCTTGCCGGCCAGGCTCGGGTTCTTGTTCAGCTCCTTCTGGTAGCAGTAGCGGATCTGCGCCAGGTGCTGCTTGATCACCCGGTCGATGACCGTCTTGTCCAGCGCGCCGAGGATGATCGGGTTGCCCACGCTGGCGGCCGGTGGTCCAGACGAGTGACCGCCCATGTAGCCGCCACTGGAGCCATACCCGGAACTGCCGCGCCCGCGCGAGCTCAGCCCACCCAGCCCCTGGCCGGTGCCGCCACCACCCAGGCCGCTACCGCGGGCGCCAAGTCCGCCAGTGCCGTACTGCGACCCGATCACGCCCCCCACGATCCCCGCGGACTTGGACTGCTTGCGGCCCACGGCCGCGTCGCTCACACTCTGCGGAAGGGGCAGCGCCTGGGTCACGGTCTCGGAGTCCCCGTCACCGCGCACCACCGTGTCCACGGCCACGAACGACGTGTACTCCGTCATCAGGCTGTACTCCAGGCCCAGCCGGGTGATCTCCTCCACGTCCGCCTCGTCGCCGCCCACGGCCACCCGGTCGGCCAGCCGCTGCACGCGGTGCCGCGCCCACAGGTAGCGCAGCGCCTCGTTGTCCTCGGTGATCACCGCGTCCTCGAGGTCGACCACCTTCTCGAACGTGCCCCACGGCACGTTGCCCGACACCACGATCTCCCCCTCCACCGGGCCGTCGAGCTTGCCGAACACCACCACCGGCCGCCGCGCGAACAGATCGGGCACGGCCACCGGCTCCACGTCGTAGGCCTCGGCCCCGAAGAACTCCACCTCGATGCCCTGCAGCACCGGCGAGGCGATGTAGTCCGCGAACCGCTCGGCGTGGTCGCTGGCCTGCTCGGGGTCCAGCACCACGAACGGCTCGCCCATGCCCGCGCGAGCCATGCCCTCGATCAGGTGCCGGTTGACCCCCGAGCCGATGCCGAAGGGGAACATGTTGGCCTCGCCCAGGTTCTCGGCGATGCGCTGGAATGCCTCGGCCTCCACGTGCACGTACCCGTCCGTGGCGATCACCACCACGCGGGACGTGCCGTCGGTACGGGGCAGGGCCAGGGCCCGGTCCAGGGCGGGCAGCAGCTCGGTGCCGCCGCCGCCGGACAGCTGGCTGATGCGGTTCAGCGCCCACTGCACGTTGGCCTCGCTGGCGGGCATCGACTCCGGCGCCAGCAGGCCGCTGGACCCGGCGAACACCAGGATGTTGAAGCTGTCGTGGGGTCGCATGTCCCACAGCAGCTGCTCCATCAGCTCCTTGGTCGTGTCGAGGGGGAAGCCGCTCATGGATCCGGACACGTCCAGGATGAACACGTACTCCCGCGGCACGATGTCCTCGGCCGTGACCCGCTCGGGCGGCTCGACCATGAGCAGGAAGAACGTCTCGTCCTCGTCCTCGTACACCAGCAGCCCGCTCTCGATCTCCTCGCCCGCGAGCGTGTACTGCACCACCAGGTCGCGGTTGCCCGTGTCCGTGTCCTCGGGCACGGCCACGTGCGCGCAGCTGGCCCCCTCGAAGTCCACGTCCACGTCATGGCTGGGGCTGGTGACCCCGGCGATCGGGATCCCGCTGGAGAGCCAAAGGTCCGCGCCGAACGTGTACGGCGCGTCCTCGCCCTCGTGCAGGTAGGGGTTGGACACCCAGCTATCCGTGTCCGGCGCGTCCGCGGCCGGCATGTTGGAGTAGCGGGGCCCGACCACGGTGGGGTAGACGAACTCGTACACGCCCTCGGCCGGCACCAGCAGCTCCACGTAGCTCAGCTCCACCACGATCTCGTCGCCGGGCAGGATGTTGGCCACGTTCATCTGGAACACGTTGGGCCGCTGCTGCTCCAGCAGCGACGCGGTGCGGCCCTCGTCGCGGGCCTCCTCGTACTCCTCGCGCGCCTGCTCCCGCTCCCGAATCTCCGCGTCGATCACCCGCTCGCCCACGGTCATGGTCATGGCGTGCACCGCCGCGCGCGTGGACATGGGGAAGATGTAGATCGCCTCCAGCGTGGTCTCGCCTTCGTTGCGGTACACCTGCGTCACCTGCACGTCCGCGATGGTGCCGGCCACGGCCACGTCCGCCCGCGTCTCCTTCAGCGGCAGGCGGTCCGTGTCCGGGTCCTCGCTGAGCACGAAGAAGTACGGGGACAGGGTCTTCTCGCCCGCCTCCGGGATGGAGGCGAAGCAGTCGGACAGCAGCTGCGCGCGGCGGTCGTCGAGTTCGTCGGCGCGAGCCGCGGCCACACCCACACACGCGATGATCACGATCAGGAGGCCGAGGCGCTCCCTCCAGTTCAGGACGTTGGTTCGGCTGGACACCTCGCTTCCTTCCTGGGCGCGTTCATACCGATGAGTATGATTCTCGCCGGCAACGATCATACTTACAAGTGTTCAGATGTCAGGAGATCGTCAAGCCGCGCACCCCGAAAAAGGGACGTTCATGAATTGTTGATTTCCCGTTCCAACCTGATCGCTGGACGTCAAGCCAGCAGAAAAAGGGACGTTCATGAGTTGTTGAGTTCCTGGAGGCCCAAAAACCGGCCGAATGGACGGGCCATGGCCCGGTCGAGCAAGAACGACGCCGCGCCCGCCATCCTGCCCACGTCGGGCGCGGGCATCCTGATGCTGGAGGAGCTCAACCGCGCGGAGCGCTACATCCAGCAGCCCGCGCTGCAACTGCTCACCGAACGCACCCTGCACGCGTACCAGCTGCCCGACGGCTGGTCGACGATGGCCGCGATCAACCCCGAGGACGACGACTACCAGGTCGCGCCCCTGGACCCGGCCATGCGGGAGCGCTTCTTGCAGCTGACGGTGCACGCCCACCGCGCCTCCTGGCTCACCTGGGCCGAGGCCCACGGCGTGCACCGGGCCGTGCTCAAGCTGGCCCGCTCCCACGACCACCTGTTCGACGAGATCCCGCCGCGGACCTGCACCTACGTGTCCAGCCTGCTGCACGCGCTGCAGCCCTCCGAGCTGCGCGACACGACCCGTACCCACCCGACGAGCCCCGTTGCCGGACCCTGTGGGTGCTCACCGAGCCCTGGGCATTCGGCTGTCCATGGGGGGAGAAGGCTGCCTTCCGCTGGCCGGATCGGCTACGGCGCGCTCGCTGAGCCGCGTTCGGGATCGCGCCGCAGGTACAGCCAGCCCAGCCAGGCCAGGAACAGCACGGCGAATGCGTTGAGCCCGGTGTCCACCGCGCTCGCCGCGCCCGCATCGCGACGGGGGCGGACCGGGGTGCGCGTCCAGGCGGACGGCAGCGCGGGATCCGGCGCCTCGAGCACGCCGGCCGCGTCGGCCAGGGCCACCACCTGCGCGCGGCTCAGGGGCAGGCCGGTCGACGGCAGCGCGGCTGCCGGGCCGCCCGCGCCCGCTGCGCCGCTGGCGGGCGCGGGTGCGGCCAGCACGACCTGGCTGCCCACCGAGTCCAGGGGGCTGCCCAGGCCATCGTACGTACCCGCCGGGATGCGGGTCTCGCGCAGGAAGGGACAGGCCGCGGCCCGGTCCGCGGTCAACCACCCCTTCAGCGAGCGCAGCGTGATCCCACCGCTCGCCAGCGCCTCGACCACGGCTGGATCGCCCTCGTGCGCCAGCAGGACGACCGCGTCCAGCTCTCCGGCACGCAGGGCCTCCACGAGTCCCGAGGTCGATGCACGCAGGGCCGGTTCGCTGTCCACGAGCTTCAGCATGCGTTCGCCCACGCGACCACTGCTGCTGCCAGACGGCCCCACGCCGACCGCACCCGCGAGCGGTTCCACGGACGGCGACCGCGCCAGCACGTGTACGGCGCGGAAGCCCAGCACGGCCACGGCCTCGACCTGCTCCTCGCGGTCCCCCGCCGCGTCGAAGAAGTGCTCGGCTCCCACCACGGCCATGCGCGCCTCGCCCGCGGCCACCTCGTCCAGGGGCGTGGTCGAGGCGGCGAGCCTCACGGTGCGCCGCGGCATGGCCTGCCGCACCGACGCCTGGGCCAGGGCCGTGTACTCGGCCAGGTCGTCCTCGGCCGGGTGCACGACACGGAGGTCCGGCTCCCAGCGTCCCACGCCCACCTCGCTGCTGAGCAGCTCCTCGGTCACGAGGAACGTCCGGGCCACGGACGCCGGCTGCCGGCCCTGCAGCTGGACCGCGTGGTTCAGCCGCTGCATGGCTGCCGTTCCGATCCGCCCCTCCACCTTGCCCAGCGCCTCTTCGATCCGTGAGTGCTCCTCCAGGGCCACGGAGCGCACCATGTACGCGGCCTCGTAGGGCGGGAAGAACCCCAGCGGATCGGCAAGCTCGACCACGCGCGGATCGGCCATCACCGCGTCCGTGGCGTACACCACAGCCACGTCCACGCGGCCGTCGGTCACGGCCTCCACGCGCTCGCCGGGCCGTTCCAGCACCAGCGGCTCGGGGGCCAGCCGCAGCCCGTACCGCCGTGACAGCGCGGCCAGGCCGTCCGCGGGCCGCCGCAGGTACTCCCCGGGCACGGTGATCCGCACCGCGTCACCGTCCCGAGCCAGGTCGCCGATGTCGTCCAGCGCCATCAGGGCCGCGCGATCCGCGGACACCACCAGGCGGTAGCCGTTGTCCAGGCCCAGCGCGCCCAGCCACTGCACGTCCAGGGGGGCGTATCGCTGCCGCACAGCGTCGAGGGTCACGCCCTGCGCTGGCAGCGACTCGCCCAGGAACAGCCAGGCCGTGCCGGTGTACTCGGCCATCAGGTCGATCTCACCCGCGGTCAGCGCGCGGTGGCATTCGAAGGTGTCGCCGCAAACCACCGGGGCCTCCACGGCCAGCCCCTGGTCCCGCATCAACCGCACCGCGACTTCGCCCAGGATCTGCTGCTCGGTGAACGACTTGACCCCCACCCGCAGCGGGTCCCTGCCCCCGCACCCGGCCAGCAGCCAGCCGGCGCCCAGCAGGAGCAGCACCGCGCCCGCGGCCGCGGGCGGGCCGGTCGACCGCGGCCGGCGGGGGACCTCCTCCGCGCGCAACGCGCGCAGCAGGGCCACGACCTGCAGCAGCATCACGAAGGTGAACGGCACCGCGCCGGTCACGATCACCGACTTGAGCACGTCGATGTTGCCGGTCAGCATCAACGCGCCGCCCAGGCCGCCGATCACCAGCCCCCACAGCAGCTTGCGCTGCGTGGTGGGCACCAGGGAGCCGTGGCTGGTCAGCATGCCCAGCACGTACGTGGCGCTGTCCGCGGAGGTGACCAGGAACACGAACAGCAGCAACGCCGCGACCCCGGACAGCAGCGCGGCCAGCGGCAGCCGGTCGAACAGCGCGAACAGGGCCACGGTCACGTCCTCGCTGACCAGCTCCACCATCCCGCCGGCGCCGTGCAGCTCCTCGTGGATCCCGGCACCGCCGAACACCGCGAACCACAGCAGCGAGAACGCGGTCGGCGCCAGCAGGACCCCCAGCACGAACTCGCGGATCGTACGGCCCTTGCTGATGCGCGCGATGAACACGCCAACGAACGGCGCCCACGCGATCCACCAGATGAAGTACGTCAGGGTCCACGAGTGGGTCCACTGCTCCAGGTCACGGTACGGGAACAGCCGCAATGACAGGGACGGCAGGGCGGCCACGTAGTCGCCGATCCCGGTGGCGAACACGTCCAGCAGGAACGAGGTCGGTCCCGCGGCGAGCACGAACAGCATCAGCGCGATGGCCAGGCCCATGTTGATGTTGCTCAGCCACTTGATGCCCTTGTCCAGCGAGGTGCTGGCCGACGTCATGTACGCGACCATCAGCACGCCGAGGATGCCGAACGCCACCAGGGTCGAGCCCCCGGGCAGGCCGGCGAACGCGGCCAGCCCGGTGCGCAGCTGCAGGATCCCCGCCCCCAGGGAGCCGCCCACGCCCGCGGCCACGGCCAGCACGCCGATCAGGTCGGCGAGCCCGGCCACGGGCACGACCCAGCGGCCGCGGAACACGTGCCGCAGGGGAGCGCCGGGCAGGTAGGGCAGGCCCTTGCGGAAACCGAAGTAGGCCAGCACCAGCCCGCCCATGCAGTACACGGCCCAGGCGTGGATGCCCCAGTGGAAGGCGGTCTGCACCAGCGCCCGGCGCGCGGCCGCGGGCGTGCCCCCGGGTGGGACCGGGGGATCCGCGTAGTGGATCACCGGCTCGGCCACGCCCCAGAACAGCAGCCCCGAGCCCATGCCCGCGGCGAACAGCATGGCCAGCCACGAGGCCGTGGAGAACTCGGGCTCGTCCCCGGAGCGGCCGAGGGTGAGCCGGCCGTAGCGGCTGAACGCCACCCACAGGCACAGCAGCAGGAACGTGGAGACGGAGGTGAGGAACAGCCACCCCAGCGAGTCGAAGGCGGTCGACGAGACCGCCGCCCCGACCGACGCCAGACGGTTCGGCCAGGCCAGCCCCAGCACGGCGATCACGCCGCACAGGCTGACCATGCCGACGAAGAGTTCGCGCCCTTTCACGCGGGAAAGCAGGTTGACCAGGAAGTGCATGGAGGCCCTACGATGTCAAAATCACCAGACCGGATCAAACCGAGGTGGACATGGCCAAGGCACGGATCGAGCTCCCCGACACCTACCGCATCCTCAACCCCGGCTGCGTGGTCGCGATCAGCGTGGGCGACAGCACGGACGACAACCTGTTCGCGCTGACGTGGAACATGCCGGTGCGCAAGAACCCGCCGCTGATGGCCATGCTGTCGGGCAAGCGGCACTACTCCTACCCGTTCATCGAGCGCACCGGGCAGTTCGGGGTCAACCTGCTGCACGCGCGCGACGTGGATCCATTGCTCGGGTCGGGTTCGGTGTCGGGTCACAGGGTCGACGACAAGTTCGGCCTGCTCGGCCTGACCCGCGAGCCCGGCGAGGTGATCGGCGCCCCCCTGGTCGCCGAGGCCGTGGCCAGCCTCGAGTGCGAGGTCGAGCGCATCGTCGACCTCGACAGCTCGGGGCTGATCATCGGCCGCGTGGTGGCCGCGCGCGCCGACACGGACCACTTCCGCGACGGCCACTGGACCTTCGACAACGGCCTGCAGCTGCTCCACCACCTCAGCGGCAAGCGCTTCTGCACCAGTGAGCGCGTGATCGAGGGGAAGAAGCCTGGCTGATCAGGCCTCGCGGACCGGCTTGTAGACCGCGATCTCCTCCTGCCAGGCCTCGGGAACCTCGACCTCGCACACGTCGTCGATCAGCGTGAAGAAGTCGAACGGTTCGACCATGGAGCGCTGCACGAACCGCAGCTGCACCTCGCGGCCAGCGAGGTAGTGGTGGGTCAGGTCGACGGCCTGCCACGTGAACGTGCCGGGCGCGCCCTCGTCCCAGCCGATCTCGGGGAAGCCGGGGATGCGATCCTCGTCGTCGGCCAGGCCCGGGCGGTGGCCGCCGGTGACCACCGGGATCTCGTAGAGATCGGCGCCGTCCGCGTCGATCACCTCCACCTGCAGCACGATGCCGCGGTGGTCCACCTCGCTGAGCTGGGCGAACAGCACGTGGGGCGCGGACGGCACGAACGGCTCGCTGGTCAGGGTGGCCACGCCCTCGGCCTCGGTGACCTGCAGCGCCAGCGCGAACTGGCCGTCGAGCACGATCCGCTCCTCGCCGGCGCGCACCGAGAAGTCCTCGCCCTCGGTGACGACACGGGCGATGCCGGTCTCGGTCTCGCCCACGATCCAGCTGTCCGCGGCGCCGAACCCGGCCAGGTCGCCGGTCTCGAAGCCCTGCAGGTCGCCGGCCGTGGCGGCCAGGTAGCTGCCCACGTCACCCTCGGGCCACGCGATGGGAGGTGCGGTCGGGTCATCCGGCGTCCACTCCGACTGGGTGTAGCAACCCACCCCGACCGTCAGGACCAGCAGCAGGAACAGCGTGTACTTCATGCAGTCTCCCCTCACGCGGCCGGCGCTTCTACCACGCGCGGCTCAGGGGGATCAACGCTTTTGACTCGCGTGTTCTTCGAAGCGACGATGAAGCCAACGATGAATTTCCCCACGAAGATCCTGCGCCTGCTGGCCCTGTTCCTGCTGCTGTTCGCGGCCTTCGTTGGACTGCACCTGCTGGCCATTACCTCCATCGAGCAGCCCCTGGTGCGCGACCTGGTCCGCGTCCCCTACCGCTGCAGCGAGATCATGGCCCTGCCGTTCAAGACCATGGCCGCCCTGGTGATCCCGGCCGAGCACTTCCACTACGGCACGGCCCACATGGCCCTGCGCTTCACCCTGGCCGGGGCCTTCTGGGCCATGGCCGCCGAGGCCGTTTGGGTCCTCGGCCGGCCCCGGCCGACCCCTCCGGCCGACCTCCGCGCCGACGGTCCCACGCCGGAGCGCGTCGACCGCCGCCAGGCCCTGCGCCGCGGCGCAGTCGCGGCCGGCGCCCTGGCCGGGGGCGGCACCATGGCCTGGGTCACCTGGATCACCCCGGCCCGCTTCGCCATGCGGCGCCACGAGATCCCCCTGCCCGACCTGCCCGAGGCCCTCGACGGCCTGCGGCTGGTGCACCTCACCGACACCCACTGCGGGCCCTACGTCAGCCCGGACCACATCCTGCGCGCCATCGAGCTGGCCAACGCCGAGCAGCCCGACCTGGTGGTGCTCACCGGGGACTACGTGCACCGCACGGCCGCGGCCATCCCCGCGGGCATCGGCCTGTTCGCCGAGCTGCGGCCCCGCCTGGGCACCCTGGCCGTGCTGGGCAACCACGACCACTGGGAGGGTGCGGACGAGTGCCGGCGCCGCTTCGCCGACGTGGGCATCCCGCTGATCGACAACGACCGCCGCTTCCTCACCGCGGATGGCCTGTCCGGCCTCGAGGCCCCGGGTCGCAGCCTGGCCGTGGTCGGCGTGGGCGACTACTGGTCGGACCGGGCCGCGCCGAGGATGGCGTCACGGGACATCGGACCTGCCTGTCCCCGCGTCCTGCTGAGCCACAACCCGGACGTGGCCGAGCACTTCGCCCGCAACCACCGACAGCTGCACTTCGACCTGCAGCTGTCCGGCCACACCCACGGTGGCCAGGTGGCGCTGCCCGGCCTGGGCACACCCATCGTGCCCAGCGAGTTCGGCAGCCGCTACGCCCGCGGCCTGGTGCAGGGACCCCACTGGCCGGTGTTCGTGTCGGCGGGCGTGGGCATGGCCGTGGCGCCGCTGCGCCTGCGGGTGCTGCCCGAGATCGGGGTAATCACGCTGCGGCGGGGGTCAGGTCCGGTCTTGTGAGATGCAGGACGATCATGGCCGAGTGTACGCGCTGACGTCGCCGCCCAGATCGTCGATCGAGTCCACCAGCAACTGCTGCACGTACTGGAAGTTGTGCGCCCAGGCGCCGGTCTCCTTCTGGCTGACCTGGTAGTTGAACGCTGCCTTCATCAGCGCCGGCGTCCAGTCCGCGTACAGGTTGGGGTAGATGGCCTCGCCGCCGCTGCAGTCCCCCGATCCGTCGCCGTCCACGAAGAAGTAGGGGTAGGCGTGCGCGTCGTAGCAGATGGCCTCGCCGCCGCTGGCCACGGCCGCGAGCTGGATCTCGGCCAGCAGGTCCGCGGCCACCGTGTCGAGCTCGTCGGCCAGGGGCTCGGTCGCGTCGCCGTCGCCGTCCCAGTCCGTGGTGTTGGTCTCCTCGCGGATCTGCCGCGCCTCGGTCACGCCTTCGTGGCAGTCCAGGCAACCGGCGAGGACGTCGTCGGGCCGGAAGGTGTGCTGCGTACCCAGTGCGTCGTGGCAGTAGTTGCAGCCCGTGGCCTCGGGGTGCACGTAGCGCCCCACGTAGGCCTGGCCGTTGTATTCGTAGCCAACCTGCGCCTCGCTGCCCAGGCCGATGGCGGCCGCCGGCTTGTAGTGAACGTTGAGGAACCCGTACGTGCCCGTGGCGATGTCCGCGTCCACCGTGGCCTTGGCCTCGCGGCCCGAGTGGCAGGTGGCGCAGATGTTGCTTGGGTCGCCCGCGTCGTCGATCTCGATGCCGCTGGGGTACAGCACCGAGTCCACCTCGATCAGCTCGGACGGCTCCACGGCCGCGTGGCACGTCGAGCACTGCATGCCGTTGACCGGCTCGCTGTCCGCGCCCACGCCGTGGTCGAGATGGAAGTGCAGCCCGGTCGCGCCCGCGTGGCACTTGGAGCAGCTGGCAGGCACGTAGCCCTCGTCGTCGAAGTAGCGGAAGGCGTACGCCGTGCCATGGAAATGGCCGCTGTCGTCCCGCACGGCCGCGGACGTGTCCACCGGCGCGACCACCACGCCGTTGAGGTCGTCGATGGAGTCGGTCAGCAGCTGGATCACGTACTTGCCGTTGTGGGCGAACCCGCCCGGGTCCTTGCTGGCGTACTGGTAGTTGTACGCCGCCTGCAGCAGCCGGCCGGTCCAGGACGCGTACTGGTTGGCGTAGCTGGCCTCGCTGGCGTCGCAGCTGCCGTCCTCGTTCGTGTCGATGAAGAAGTACGGGTAGGCGTGCGCGTCGTAGCAGATCGCGTCCAGGTTCAGGTCCGCGGGGTAGGCCGTGAGCAGCGACAGCAGGATCTCCTTCAGGGTCTCGATCTCGTGGTACAGCCCCTCGGTGGTTTCGCCGTCGCCGTCGTAGTCGTGGGCCTGCGACGAGGCCATGCGGATGTCGTGGGTGTGGTCCGCGTCGGCCACGTCCACGTGACAGTCCGCGCACTGCTCGACCCGGATCTCCAGGCTGTGCTGGTCGTGGCAGTCGAAGCACACCCGGTGCTCCGGGGAGTGCTCGAAGCGGAGGTCGTAGGACTGCTCGTCGTACTGCAGGCCGCCCCGCACCACGCCGCCGTGCCAGGTCGCGCCCGCGGCCGCGTAGTGGATGTTGACGAAGCTGAGGTCCTCGTCGGCCACGTCGAGGTCGGTCACGCCCGCGTCGTCCAATGACTGCTGCACCGAGTCGGTAGAGCTACGCCCCTGGTGGCACTGCATGCAGCGCGCCTCGGCGCCGAAGCCAGCCACCTCGACCCCGGAGGGGAAGACCACCGCGTCCAGGGCCACGGCCGAGGGGTTGTGGCAGGCCAGGCACTCGATCACCGTGCCCAGGGCCGCGTCGGCGTCCACCACGCCCGCCTCGGAGCCGTCCTCGCCCAGGAAGTCGTGGAAGCCCGGCGTGCTATGGCACTTCGCGCAGTCCACCTCGATCACCCCGTCCTCGTCCCAGTGGGTGAACGCCTCGGCGCCCGAGTCCGCGTGGGGGGAGCCGAGCCAGTCGTCGTAGTACGGCGTGTCCGACGGCGGGATCTCCGTGACCACCACGGCGATGTCGCCCGTCACTCCGGAGTCGACGCCGGTGGCGGTGATCACCACCTCGCCCGCGTCCACGCCGGTGATCTCGCCGCCGTCCACCGTGGCCAGGCTCTCGTCGCTGGAGGTCCACTCGTATCCCGAGTCCGCCCCGCCCAGGGTCTCGGCGACCAGCTCGATGGTGTGGTCCACGCTGACCACGATCTCACCGACCACGATCACCACCGGGTCCTCGGCCTCCAGCACCGGGATCACGACCACGGCGTGCTCGCCGCTGGCGCCGGTGTCCGCGCCCGTGGCCACGATCGTGGTCTCGCCGGCGGCCACGCCGGTCACCAGGCCGTCGGCGTCCACCGTGGCGATGGCGTCGTTGTCGCTGGACCAGGCGTAGGACGCGTCCGTGCCGTCGTCCGTGCCCGCCGACAAGGTCAGCGAGGCCCCCTCCTCCACGCCGTGGTCACCGCTGACGGTCACCATCGGGTCGGGATCAGGGGGATCGGGATCGGGCTCGTCCTCCGGGCAGCCGGCCAGCGCCAGCAGCCCCAGGGCCAGCAGGGAAACGATCCATGCCTGCGTGATGCCGCGCATGGGTCCTCCTTCAGTAGTCGATCAGCTCGTAGGTGTCGGACGCGGCCAGCAGCTCGGTGTCGCCCACGTCCCAGCCGTACAGCTGCGCCACCGGGGCCGCGTAGTCGCGGAACACCAGCGTCGCGGTCACGGTCAGCTCCTCGAACGGGGCCAGCGTGGGGAACGCGTGGCGGGTGGTGGACACCACCCCCGGCCCCAGCCGGTTGTCGCTGGCGATGTGCACGGCCCGGTAGTGGGGCACGCAACGCGCGCCGTCCCGGTCCACCATCACCTTGGCGTGCAGCCAGCCCGGCGCGCCGGCCAGGTCGCCGTCACCGCACAGGTACACCACGTCCCCGGCCTGCAGTTCGGGCAGGTCGCCGTCGACCGACACCTCGGCCCCGTCCACCTGCGTCACGGCGAACTCGGCGAGCACCTGCTCGACGGGCAGCCCCTTGGCCTCGGCGGTCAGCCCGGCGAACCCGACCGTGCCCGGCCCGGCGTAGTCGTCCCACTCCCCGGTGGGCCGCACGATCCTCGCCACGCTCAGGTCCGCCGCGATCGCCGCGCCGAACACCAGCGCGCCGACCTGCGCGGTCACGTCGTCACCGACCACGCCGCGCACGCGGTATCCGCCTACGTCGGGCACGGCCCGGCCACCGATGGAGGCGACCACCGCGCCGTCCTCGTCCACGGCCTCCACCCGCACCAGCAGTTGCCGCATGGGCTCACCGGTGGGCAGGGCGTGACCCGCGGACAGGTTGGTCACCGTGACCGAGGCCTCCACCTCGTGGCCCACCCGGGCCAGGGAGAGCTGCAGGTCGTACGCGGGCGCGTCACGCGTGTACTCGAAGTGGTGGAAGTGCACCTCGCCGGTCTCGCGGAGCCACCCCTGGTCCGGCGTGGGGGTCAGCCCCAGCGGGGTGATGTCGTAGGTGGAGCTCTCCTCCTCCAGCACGCCCATGTGGCAGGTCTGGCAGGTGGCGGCCGTGCCCGCGAAGGAGCTGGCCGTGTACTCGGTCCACGTCTCGTTGATCGGCAGGCCGTCGGGCCAGCGGCCCGCGTCCACCGGGTGGTCCGGGTGCAGGGCCTCGCGCCCGTACTCGTGGCAGCTGGAGCACCACTGGGCGTCCCGCATGCCCGGGTTGTAAGATCCCTTCATGATCGCGATCACCACGTCCGGGTAGGGTCCGAAGTTGATCGGATCGAACTCCTGGCTGAACACGGTGGTCGGCTCGCTGGGCCGCTGCAGCTGCATGCCGCCGTCGCGGCCGGGCTCCGGTCCGGGCAGGGCCTCGCGCACCTTGTGGCACAGGTCGCAGCTGATGCCCTCGTCGAAGCCCACGCCCGTGGCGCGCGCCACGTCGATCCCGCCCGCCTGCATGCCGTCCACCGTGGGGGTGTGGCAGTCGCCACAACTGCCGAACGCCTCGAGGTCGGCGGTGTCGTCCGGGTGATCACAGCCCGCCTGGCCTGCCCCGCCGCAGTCGTCGTGCAGGAACGTCAGCACGCCCTGGCCGGTGTAGCACCGCTCGATCACGCCCCCGACCACGCCCGGCTCTTGGCCCTCGGCCATCCAGCCGCCCAGGGCCGCGCACGTGTCCGCGTCCACGTCGGTACCGCCCACGTACAGGTCCCACGTGCGGGAGTTGGAGCCCGAGTCGTGGTGCGGGGAGTCCACCCACCCGTCCGAGATCGACTTGTGGCAGTGGCCGCACTCGGACGTGTCCATGGAGTGGGAGTGGCCCCCGGGCTGGAAGTGGTAGTCGTGGTTGTCGTCCTCCACCGGCGGCAGGGGGAAGCAGGTCATCTCGACCACGCCGTCCGGGGCCTCGTGCTCGTCGAGGTCCGCGCCGCCGGTCTTGAACCCCACCCCGCCGCACAGCAGCCAACGATCGGTGATGCCGTCGTCCGTGACCTCCAATGTGGCCACGCCGTCCCCGTCGGTGAGCACCCATGCCTCGAAGGGCGCGCCCCCCTGCATCACGTAGATGCCCTCGATCGGGGCGCCGTCCGGGTCCACCACCCGCGCCTCGGCCACGCCGGTCCAGCGCGGGGGCTCGGACGAGTCGTCGTCGTCCGCGGTGGTGTCGTCGTCCCCGGTGTCGTCGTCCCCTACGACGGTGTCGTCGTCGTCCGCGGGATCGGGCTCGGTGTCGCAGCCGAGCGCCAGCAGCAGGACGACGGCCAGCGCCGCGATCAGCGGTTCGCGGACCAGTGCTCCACGATGGCGGCCAGGGGCTCGCCGTTGCCGTGTCCTGTGTAGCATCCGAGGATCTCCATGTCCGGGGTCAGGGCACACTTGCCCGGCAGGTATTCGGCCTCCCAGGGCGTGTCGTTGATCACCTGGTGGCTGCCGTCCGCCACCACCGGGAACGGCGGCTCACCCATGTCGGTCCAGTAGTCGATCGCGGTGTCCGCGCTGGCCGGGAGGCCGGCGCTGTTCTCGAACAACACCGCGAAGAAGGAGAAGGGGATGTCCGGGTTCTCGGCGCTGAATCCCTGCTGCTCGTCGTAGAGGCCAACGGCCTCGACCTGGCAGGAGCCTCACCAGGAGGCGGTCAACCACAGGATGTGGTACTCGCCCACGAAGTCCCACATGTGGATGGTCTCCTCGCACACGTCGGAGAACTCCATGTTGGCGACCACGTCCCCCACCGAGGCCCCGGTGCTCACGAGGTCGCCGGGGTCGTCGTGGGCCCAGCCGCAGGCGTAGCACACCTCTTCGCCGTCCAGCGGGTCGCTGACGCAGTCGGCCTCCTCGCCGTCGGACAGGCCGTCGCCGTCGGTATCGGCCGCGTCCGGGTCGGTGCCCAGCGCCTCCTCGGCGCAGCCGTCGAGCCCGTCGCCGTCCACGTCGTCCTCGGAGCAGGCCGTGGTCGTGTCGTCGTCGCCGGTGTCGTCGTCGTCCGCCGGCGCGGTGTCACACGCGGCGAACACCAGCGCGACCGCACAGAGCCACGCCAGCAAAGGCCCATTGTCCAGCATGTCGACTCCTTTTGTAGATATTGCAATCTACTCGGCGCCCTCGGTAGCGGCCAAGTCATTTGTGTCCGTTCTGGATCACGCCTGTGCAGACCTTGCCCTGCCCGACCGGTGTGCCTACGCTGACCTGGACCGCTGCCCCCAGGTGACGCCATGGCCCCACGCTCCCCCATCGATCCACTCACCCGCCGCCACGTGATCCGGCTCCTCGGCTCGAGCGGCCTGCTGCTGGCCGGCACGCCCGCGCTGCTGTCGCTGGGCTGCGACGGCAAAGGAGGCGAGGATCCGCTGCCGCCGGGGGAGCCGATCCGGTTCGCAGTCATCACCGACATGCACCTCAAGCCCGAGGCGGACCACGCCAACAACCTCGTGATGGCGGAGACGATCGAGATCCTCGACGCCATGGACCCGCCCGTGGACCTGGTGCTGCTGACCGGGGACCTGCTCGACGACCTGCCCAGCGACGACCCGGCCGATTACACCGCCGGCGACAGCTCACTGGACCGGCTGGCCGAGCTGCTCGACGGGCTGGATGTGCCGTGGCTGGCCGTGCTGGGCAACCACGACTACTACCTGAACGAGGGCGCCATCGGTAACGACCTCACCGACGACCTCGAAGCTCGCGAGGCCCTGCTGCTGGACCAACTGGACCTGCCCGGCCTGTGGTTCCGCCACGACCACCGCGGCGTCGCCTTCTACGGGCTGAACACCATGCAGACCCACCCGGACGCGGGCTGGACCCCGGGCTCGGTGGGCTCGTTCGGCCCGGACCAGGTCGACTGGCTGGCCGACCAGCTGGCCGACGGCGCGCCCGCGGTGCTGTTCTTCCACCACCCCCTGGCCCTGGACAACGCCGTGTCCGCCGGCTTCTCCGCGGCCATGCCGTTCGAGGTGCCGCGCGCCGAGGGCGGGTACGCCAAGTACGAGGGCACCGAGTACGAGGACTGGACCGACCCGATCTACGACTTGCTGGCCCAGCACGCCGACCAGGTGCTGGCCGTCTTCGTCGGCCACGGCCACTGGTTCGTGCAAGACGACCTCGACGGTGCCCCGGTGATGATGACCGACTCGGTGGGCAACTCCGTGCTGCAGACCTCCCTGGGGGAGGACGACGACGCCGTGCCCATGCGCTACCACCTCGTGGAGATCGACCCCGCGACCGCCACCCTGGCGGTCACCAACGACGACTGGTTCACCTACAACCCGTGACCGGGCCACGCGCGTGCTGATCTTCCACATCGCCGAGGGGCCCTGCTGGCGCGAGGCTCAGGACACGGGCCGCTACGAGGCCGTCTCCCTGGCCACCGAGGGCTTCATCCACCTCAGCACCGCCGAGCAGCTGCCCGGCACGCTGCGGCGGTTCTACGCCGGCGCGGTCGACCTGGTGCTGCTGGGTGTGCGGACCGAGGTCCTGTCCGCCGAGCTGCGCTGGGAGGACGCCGACGTGGACGGCCACGCCGTGGCCTTCCCGCACCTGTACGGGCCGCTGCCGCTCGAGGAGGTCGCGCACGTGCGCGACGCGGGATCGTCCAGGGAGATCGAAGAGGAGCTACCGGCGCTGGTCCGCCGCTGGAGCGTGGGTCCGTAGGGCCTACCAGTCGCCCTCGGGCCCGCCGTGGACGCCCATGTCGGACCGGGAGTGGTCCACGTCCTCGATGGCCGGGCTGCCCGCGTCCACGCACGGGCTGGCACCCTGCAACTCGAAGTCGCCGCTGCCCGGCGACACGAAGTCCGGGTCCTGGGCGATGTTGCCCTGGCTGCCCGTGGGATCGGACATGCCGGAGTAGGCGGCGCCGGCGTTGCCCCACACGTCGTTGTAGGTCCAGGTCGGCGCCGTGCCGCTGACGTGCACGCCCGACCCCAGCTGGTTCTCGGCCACGATGTTGTTCACCAGCATGCCGCTGGCCGTGTCCGCGATGGCGATGCCCGCGCCCTGGGGCGCCCGGTTGTCGTAGGCCACCGAGTTGGTCAGCGACCCGGTCAGGCCGTCGAGGTAGAACCCGCCGCCCGCGGAGCTGGCCTGGTTGTCGTACGCGATGATGTTGGCGCCGTAGAAGCGCGAGTCGCTGACGCAGATGCCGCCGCCGTAGTTGGCCTCGTTGCCCACGGCGGTCACCCGCACCAGGTACATGTCCGCGTCCACGTCCTCCTCGAACTGGATGGCGCCGCCCCGGTCCGAGGCCACGTTGTCCTCCAGCACGGTGTCCGCGATCAGCAGGTCGCCCCAGGCCTCGCCCGAGTGGATGCCCGCGCCTCGCCCCGACCGGTTTTCGATGAACGTGCAGTCCAGGACCGGCGTGATGTCGTTGTCCAGCTCCAGGCCGCCGCCCTCGTCCCCGGTCTCGTTCCCCTCCACGTGGTTGCGGTCGAAGGTGTTCATCGCGTGGGAGAACTTGACCCCGCCGCCGTCGTCGGACGCGGTGTTGTAGGAGATCACGTTGTCCTCGATCGTGCACCAGCCGGTCATCACCCGGAGACCGCCGGCGTCGTCCCAGGCGTCGTTGCCGGTGAACTCGTTCTGGGCGATGTAGCCCGTGCCCAGGTAGCTGTACAGGCCGCCGCCGTCGTTGTGACAGACGTTACCCTCGATCAGGTTGCCGATCACGTCGCCGGAGCTGCTGTACAGGTAGACGCCGCCCCCCATCACGTACGACTCGTTGTCCTCGATGGTGTTGTCGTTCAGCGGCGCGCTGCCGGCCAGCCACACACCGCCGCCGCCGCAGTACTCGTCGGTGCAGATGGCCACGTTGTCGGCGACGAGGTTGTCCCGGGTTTCCACCGAGCCCATGTACACGGCCACGCCGCCGCCCTCCCAGGCCTCGTTGTCCACCACGGTGTTGTCGCTGATCTCGCCGCCGCACTCCGAGGCCATCACGCCGCCGCCGTAGCCGGCCGACACGTTGCCCGCCACCTCGTTGCCGGTCATGTCCAGGCCGCAGCCCACGCCGGCCGCGCCGCCGCCCCAGGCGCCGCGGTTGTCCACGATCACGTTGTCGGCCAGGCCCAGCTGCCCGGACTCGCAGTACACGCCGCCCGCGCCCTGGTCGTTGACCCCGCCGGTGATCGTGAAGCCCTCGACCGCCGTGCCCTCGGGCGTGCCCAGCACGGTGAAGGTGGTGCCGCCCTGGTCACCGTCGATGATGGTCACGTCAGGCCCGTCCATGGAGCGGATGATCAGCTCCTTGCCCTGCAGCAGCGGCCGCTCGTGGTACGTGCCGGGGCACACCTCGAGCACGAACCCGTCCGGCGCCTGGTCGATGCCCTGCTGGATGGTCTCGTACTCCTCGGTGGCGTCGTGGCAGATCTGGTGATTGTCCACCGTGCCGTCGCAGTCGTTGTCGATGCCGTCGGCCTCCTCCTCGGCGCCGGGGTGCACGTCGGGGTCGGAGTCGTCGCAGTCCTCGTCCGACAGGTACCCGTCCCCGTCCTCGTCCACCGGCTCGGAGTCGTCATCGTCGTCGTCATCGTCATCATCGTCGTCGTCGTCGTCCCCGGGGCCGGTGTCGTCGTCGCCGGGGCCGCTGTCGTCGTCGTCGACCGTGATGATCTGCCCGTCCGGGCAGCCCAGCGCCAGCAGGCAGGCGAGGCAGCCGAGCATCCCCAGCAGGGTCCAGTGTGACCAGCGAATCATCGAAACCTCCAAGCCTGCTCGCGCGCGTCAAACTCCCACGTACTACTGTAACCCGAATTCGTGGAGGATGGTGTCCCGCCGGTCCTCCATGAACTGCCGCATCGCCTCCTGGCCGTCGGTCACGTCCTCCGCGCTGTAGCGGTGCCGCGTGTCCTCGGCGATGTGCGGCTCGAGCTGCGACTTCGCGGCGTCGTGCAGCGTCAGCCAGTCCAGGTCGTCCTCGACCAGGTCCAGGGTATCGAGCACCTCCCACGCCCACCCCTCCACGCAGTCGGGGTCGGTGCCGCACTGCACGGCCAGCTCGCCCCCGATCCACGTCACCTCGTACGTGGGCTGGAACGACTCGTCCGTGCCCCAGGGCAGGAAGTGCAGCACGCCGCTCTCGGGGTCGTCGTAGATGTGGAAGTCGTCGTAGTGGTACGGGTAGGCATCGAACTGACCTGTCACCGCGGTCACGGCCCAGAACAGCACGAACTGGTCGACGTCGAGGTGGTCGCTGGCCTCGGCGAGCGCGTCCGCGGGCACGTCCTCGTTCATGGCCTCGGCCACCCCCTCGAGGTTGGTGCGGTCGTCCGGGCCGAACTCCAGCTCGAACGCGTCCACGTGCGAGTAGTAGAAGTCCACGTCCATGCCCTCGAACATGCTGCCCTCGTCGTCGAACCAGCGCCGGATCATGCGGCGGTCCACGTTCTCGACGTTCGCGTACAGCCCGTAGAACTCGTCGTTGACGTACACCCGGGCGTTGTGGGCCCGCGACGCGGGCACGCCCGCCTCGCGGAACACCCGGTAGCACAGCCGCTCGCGCATGAACGTGGGGTCGCTGTGCATGTTGTTCAGGGTCAGCTCCTCGAGACCGAGGAACTCGCCACCGTCCGCGTAGCGGTCGAAGGAGATCTTGAACGCGGGTTTCTCGTCGATGGGCTCGAACGAGTTCTCCCCCTTGAGCCGCACGCCCACCGAGTCGAACTCCCGGTCCTCCCACCGGAACCCGCCCTCCACCCACTCGCGCGGTTCGACGCGCAGCGCGTCGATCGCGTCCTCGTCCAGGGTGATGTGGAACTCCGGGATCGTGGACTCGTCGAAGAGCACGGCGCTGGGATCGCCGGGATCCGCGCCCGGCACGTACTCGGGTTCGTCCCCGCCCACACCCGGCCCCCCGGGGATCGTCTCGACCGACTCCCCGGTGCAGCCGGAGGACAGCAGCATCAACGTCGACATCGCGAGGACCGCCCTACGTACCATGGCCCCGAGTGTACCACCGGGCGGGCTGCTATCCTCGACCGGTGAGCGACGCGCGCCCCTCCCCCCGCCTGCTGCTGGCCGTGGACGCGGCCCTGCTGGGGCTGTGCACGCTGCTCGCGTGGGCGCTGTACGGGTCCTGCGCCGGCCACGCCGACGTGAGCGGCGACGCGTTCATGGCGCTGCAGTGCGGCTGGGCGACCCTGGGCGGCGAGTGGTTCGCCGAGCCGACCAACCTCCCCTACGGCTACGCCCTGGGGTGGGCCATGGCGCCACTGCTGGCCGGCGCGGACTCCCTGCGCGAGGTGGCCCTGCGCGCCGAGCTGCTGGTCGCGCTGGTGGTGCCGCTGACCTACCTGTTCGTGCTGTGGACCGCGCCCACCGTCGCGCCGCTCGGGCCGTGGGCCACGCGTGTGGCGGCCGTGGCCGCGGCCCTGCTGATCTGGCGCAACGACTCCCTGGGCTGGACCCTGGCCAAGGGGGGCCACACCTACTTCGCCGCGCCCCTGGTGGCCGCGGCCTTCGCCTGCTGGGCGCGGGGCTTGCGAGGCCGGGCGCCGCTCGCCGTGGCGGTCGGCCTGTGGCTGGTGCCCCTGGCCATGATGAACCACCCGTTCACCGCCTGGCTGGTGCCCGCGGTGCTGGTACTGACCCCGGCGCTATGGCGCAGCAGCGGCCCCCTCGCCCTCGGAGTCGGCTACGCCGGCGCGCTGGCTCTCGCCATTCCACGGCTGCAGTCCCTGGTGGTGGCCAGCCGGGAGACCTCGGGCGACGCCCTGCGCACGGCCATGGACACCTCCTTCGGACACACCGCCGGCATGCAGCTCGCCGCGCTGTCCGACCTGGCCCACCCCTCCAACCTGGCCCTGGGATTGGGCCTGGCCGGTCTCGTGGCGCTACCCGCACTGGCGCGTACGCCCGAGAGCCGCCCCGGGCAGGTCACCTGGCTGGTCGCGCTGGTCGCCGCGGGAGCGTCCATGGGCCTGCTGGTGTGGCGTCTGGGCTACGCCACCCACTACCACGTGGTGCTGATGTTCCCGCTCGGTGCGCTGGGCGTGGGCGTGCTGGCCGGCCTGCTGTGGCGCTACCTGTGTCGGCCCGGTCCACAGGTGCAGGAGGAGCAGGCCGGCGAGGCCAGCCTCAACACGGCCTGGGCCGCCGGCATCGGCATCCCCCTGGGCGTACTCCTGCTCGCGGGCGGCACCGAAGGGCCGCGGCCCGCCTGGCCGCCGGATCTGGACATCGGCCTGCGCAGCTCCGCGGCCGCGGGCAGCGACCTCTTCGCCGCGGCCATCGCCGAGGACGTGGCCGGTCTGGCCGCGGACAGGCCCGTGCTGGTGACCAACGTGCTGCCCGGGCAGGCCCACGCGGACTCGGCCGCGGCCGTGGTCCTGGGCCTGCTGCTGCGGGGCGTGGCGCCGAAGCGGCTGCACTGCTGCCGCGATCCCGAACCCGACCCCGCCTGGTACTGGATCGTGGACACTCGCGGCTGGCCCGGCCAGATCGACGACCTGGGACGGGCCGAGGACGTGGAGGTGCTGGCCGAGCCAGACGGCACCTCCGAGCAGCTCGTGGCGATCCACTCCCGGGCAGGGCTCGACGCGGTGGTCGAGGCGCTGTGCGCGGTCGTTCCCGCCGCGGAGCCCGTCACGGTGTGTGGCCACGCCGAGGGGCGCGCCCTGTTCGCCGCGGCCCGTACCGACCCCTACGCCTGGCCGGACGAGCAGATCCCCGCCTGCTTCGCGGCGGGCTCGGACGAGCGGCTGGCGGCCATCAGCGCGGGCGCGCGACTGCGCGAGGAGGCCGAGGGCGTAGGCGGCGACGACCTCGCCGCCTACGAGACCACCGTCGCCGACATCATCGCGGAGTACCCGCCCCCGGTGCCACCCGTCCCGATGCCGGACCTGGCGGGCTTCAACGACGCCCTGGCCGCGCAGGCGGACACCTGGGAGCCACCGACCCCCGAGGGGGACCTGGTGGCCATCCCGCCACCCGAGCCCACCATCCCCGAGGTGCCGGACGAGCCGCCACCGCCGGAGCAGCCGTGGGACTGGGGCCCCTCGCTGGAGGAGATCAGCGGGGCAGCCCGCTGAACACCCGCACCGAGCGGATCGTGGCCGGGTAGCCCGGGCCAGGCGCGCGCAGGCCCGCGGTGGCCATCTCCGCGGCGTTGGGTGAGCCGGCGGGCAGGCGACCGACCGCGTCCAGGCCACCCACCACCCGGCCGAACACCGCGTAGCGGCCGTCCAGCGCAGGCAGGTCAGCCAGGCAGACGAAGAACTGGGAACCAGCCGTGTCCGGGTCGGCCTTGTGCGCCATGGCCACGGCGCCGCGGCCGTGGCTCATCTGCGGGTGCAGCTCCAGGTCGATCTCCCAGCCCGGACCCCCGCGCCCGGCGCCGTCCTGGCTGCCGCCGTGGGCCAGGATCCCGGGCAGCACGCGGTGAAAGGTGAGGCCGTCGTAGAACCCCTGCTCGGCCAGCCGCACGAAGTTCTCCACGGTGCGCGGGGCGCGGACGTCGTCCAGCTCGATCACCACCCGCACCCCGGGCTCGATCAGCACCACCGCGTGCGGATCGGAATAGTCCCGGACGGGCCAGCCCGCGCGGGGCAGCGAGCGGAAGGCCGCGTCCCCGGCCTGCACCCGGATCGGCATGTCCGCCGGCTCCCACAGGATCTCGGGCAGCGGCGTGTGGGCCAGCCCCCCCAGCAGGGCCCAGGCCGCAGTACCGGCCACGGCCAGCGCGGTCAGCACCAACGTGCGCACGCGGAACCGCAGCCGCAGCACCACTACAGCGGGTCCTCGGCCACGGCGAACACGCAGTCGTCGTACCAGCGGCGGGTGTCCTGGAAACGGTGCTTGCCCAGCACCCGGGAGAGGAAGTCGTTGGCGTCGAGCTTGGCGTTGACCGTGCCCGGCTCGAACTGGGTGCACAGCCAGCCGGTCCAGGCCTGGGCCGCCTCGGGATCCTCCAGGCGGATCACCATGTGGGCCGGCGTCAGGCTGCCCGGGGACATGCCGACCAGGGCCACCCCGTCGAATCCCCTGGCCGGCACGGGCTCCCCGCTGCGCGCGCCGATGGCGTTGCCCTCGTCCCACGCCGCCAGGGACCAGTCACGCCACTCCATGCGCCTGCGCAGCGTCTCCACGATCTCGCCCGACCCGCTGACCACCAGGTACAGCAGGCCGTCGGGCTGGAACGCGTCCACGGGCACGTGCTGCATCTGCTGCTCGAGGAACAGGGCCGAGGACGAGCCCCAGCGCCAGGCCTCCTCGCCCAGGAACACCTGGTCGAACCAGCGCGGTTCGAAGTGCGCGTCGTGCTGGATCACCCGCGCCACCCACGCGTGTGCGGCCAGGTCGCCGCTGCCGGGCGGGGCGGCCGGCCACTCGGCTGCCTCGCGACGGGCCGGCAGGGCCACCAGCGCGAGCACGGCCACGGCGCACGCCACGATCCCACCCCAACGCACGCCCGCGGGCACGCGGGGACCCAGCCAGCCCGCGGCCACCACGGCCGCCAGGTACACCACCAGGCCGAGCTGCACGGCCAGCACCGACATCAGGCCCCGCCAGTGGTACGACTGCAGGTAGCCAATCAGGTACCCGGTCACCAGCAACGACACGCCGTTGACCGCGGTCCAGCCCGCCAGCAGCCACAGGCCCACGGGCTGCCCGTCCGGCGGCAGGCTGCCCGACGGCAGCCAGCGGGCGCGGCCCCGCCACAGCAGCGCCAGCAGCACGGCGAACACCAGCGGCGCGACCAGCAGGGCCGGCCCCAGCGGGGGGGGCTCCCGGTGGGTGAACGCGTCCAGCGTGTGCCGCACCAGCACCACCAGCGCGGACTCGTCGGCGAACGCCGTGCCCTGCACGTCCTGCGTGACCGCGGCCAGGCCGGTCTGGTCGTCCACGGCCTTGATCTGCTGCATCTGCACGAGCCGCGGCAGGATCCCGATCCCGGCCAGCGCCACCGAGGCCACGACCACCACCCGGTGCCCCCGCCACCACACCAGCGCCGTCAGCGCGAGCAGTCCGGGCAGGTAGGCCACGGAGAACGGGTGCACCATGATCGCCAGGGGGATCAGCGCCATGGCCGCCAGCAGCCAGCGGTCACCGCCGCCCAGCAGCACCAGCAGGGCCGCGGCCGTCACCCACGCCAGCAGGTCGGGCGCCCAGTACATCTCGAAGCTCGACTGCAGCGACAGGGCCAGGCCATGGGAGCAACACAGGGCCATGGCCGCGACCGCGGCCGCTAGCCGCGCGGGCCAGGCCGACTGCACGGCCACGGTGACCGCGGACTGCCGCGGTGTGTCCGGGCCCAGCACCCGGCGCAGCGCCACGTACAGCACCACGGCCATCAGCGCCTGGAACACCGCCCGCCGCCAGAACGCGTCCTGCAGCGACGAGGCCCCGGCCAGCAGCAGCGCGTGGGTCCAGTACAGGCCCGGGCCGAACGGCACGGCGTGGGGCTCGGGCAGCCAGCCGCCGCCCATGCCCATGCCGTGGGCGGTCAGGTAGGGGCCGATGCTGTCGTCGGACACCAGGGCGTACGGCAGCACCCGCAGCCGCACGTGCATGCCCGCCACGAACACGCAGCCGGTGACCAGCAGGTCCGGCCACCAGGTCCGCAGCCCGCGGGCGAGGGAGCTCACGGCTCGGGCAGCCGCCAGGTGTACGCGGGGTCGGTGTCGGTGGGGACCAGGTGCAGGCCCTCGCCCGTGGCCTCGTTGACCATCAGCAGGCCCTCGTCCATCGGCCGGAAGGTGAACGTGCCCGCCGGGATGGACACGTTGCAGGTGCGCTCGTCCGTATCCACCAGGTCGCTGCGGCCCACCTCGCGGCGCACGAAGCGGCGGAACTCGCTGCGCGCGGCCACGGACATCGGCACCACAAGCTTGCCGTCCTCCCAGCGCGGATCGAAGTCCACGTCCACGTCACACGCGTAGTCGCCGAACACCGCGTCGTGGGCCAGGAAGTGACCCCGCACCGTGGTCCGGTCCGCGGCGAACTCCCACACGATGCGCAGCCAGTGGATCTGGGGGTTGGTGGTCTTGATCTGCTCGGCGAGCATCAACGGCGGGCCGTCCACCGGCCGCACGCTGACCACCTCGAAGGTGCCGGACACCACCGGCGCAGTGGTGACGCCCGGCTCGCCCGCGTCCGTGGACTGGGCAGCGGCGGGCAGGGTGAACGCCCACACCAGGACCGCGCACAGGAGCGTGGCTCGGATCATGTTGCCTCCCTCGGTCAGCTCGCCGCGCCCGGCCCGTACGGCCCGCGCAGCCAGCGCACGAACACCATCAGCGCCCACAGCCGACGCCGGTGATCGGCCAGGCCCTGCAGGTGCTCGTGGATCAGCGTGTCCACCACCGGCTGCTGCAGCCAGCCCGTGGCCCCGGCCGCGCCGTTGCCCAGCTCGTCCAACAGCGCGGCCCGGCCCGGCCCGCGCAACCACGCGGCCACCGGCGCGCCAAAGCCCTTCTTACCCCGCCACAGCACGCCCGCGGGCAGGCGGCGGTGCATCAGGCGCCTCAAGGCGATCTTGCCCCATAGCAGCTCGCGCCGCATGGACAAAGGCATGCGAAAGGCCAGCTCGGCGATGCGGTGGTCCAACAGCGGCACCCGCACCTCCACTGAACAGGCCATGGACGCGCGGTCGACCTTGGTCAGGATCCCGTCGCCCATGTAGGTCCGCAGGTCGAGGTACTGGGCCGTGGTCACCGGGTCCGCGCCCGGGAAATCGGCCACGTGCCGGTCGTGAGCCTCGAACAGCTGGTCGTCGCGCAGGCCCGGGTCGGTCACGGCCCGGATCTCGTCGGGCATGAACGCGCCGAGCCAGATCGCCGCCCGCCGCGGCAGGGACGCGGGCAGCCCGGCCACGAACCGCTTGAGCTGGTAGTCGGCGCTGACGTTGGCGTAGCTCGTGGGCAGCCGGCCGACGATCGACCGCGCGCCCCGGGCCGCCGCCGCTCGCAGCGGCCCCATGCCCTCGGCCACCTGGTGGGCCAGGTAGGTGGGGTAGCCGGCCAGCAGCTCGTCGCCGCCGTCCCCGCTGAGCACCACGGTGGTGCCCGACCCGCGCACCAGCCGGCACAGCGCGAAGGTCGGCAGCAGGCTGGAGTCGGCCAGGGGCTCGTCCATGAACCCGACCACATCGTCGAACAGCTCCCCCACCGAGTCCGGCTGCACCGTCCACTCCACGTGGTCGGTCTCCAGGCGACCGGCCACCTGCCGGAAGTGGGCGGACTCGTCGAAGCTCGGCTCGGCGAACCGGATCGAGAACGTGCGCGGCTGCTCCCGCACCCGGGTCACGTACCAGGTGATCGTGGAGCTGTCGATGCCACCCGACAGCAGCGATCCCAGCGGCACCTCGCTGACCAGCTCCTCGGACACGGACGAGGCGATCAGGCCGTCCAGCTCCTCCAGCCACGCCCCCTCGGCGCGTGGCTCGGGATCCACGGCCGGCGGGTGCCAGTAGCGCTGCACCCGCACCTCGCCGTCGGCCAGCACCAGGAAGTGCCCGGGCGGCAGCTTGTGCAATCCCCGGTAGATCGACCGCGGCGCGGGCACGTACTCCGACAGCAGGAACTGGCCCAGCGCCGCGGGATCGATCTCCCGCCGGAAGGCGGGGTGGGGCAGCAGCGCCTTGAGCTCGCTGCCGAACAGCAGCACCCCGTCGAACACGCCCCAGTACAGCGGCTTGATGCCCAGCCGGTCCCGCGCCAGCACCAGCTCCCGCCGCTGCCGGTCGTAGGTGGCGAAGGCGAACATCCCGCGCAGCCGCTCCAGGCAGCCGGGCGCCCCGAACTGCTCGACCAGGTGGGGGATGGTCTCGGTGTCGCCATAGGTCTTCAGCCGGCGACCGCACGACCGCAGCTCGGCGTGCAGCTCGGCGAAGTTGTAGACCTCGCCGTTGTACACCACCGTCGTGCGATCACCGTCCGTGGCGATGGGCTGGTCCGCGCCGGCCACGTCGATGATCGACAGCCGGCGGGCCGCCAGCCCCACACCGCCGATCAGGGTCTGGCCACCCTGGTCCGGTCCCCGCGGGGTGAGCGAGTCCCGCATCGCGCGCAGGATCCGGTCAGCATCCGGTGGGGCAGGTGCCTGGGGGTCGAGGGGGCAGAAGCCGGCGATACCGCACACCGGTCAGCCGTCCCCCTCCTCGGGGAGGTCGCCGCGACGCTCGCGGATGCGGTACGCGGACTTGCCCTGGATCTCGAAGTTCATCCGGATCAGCACCTCGGCGATCAGGCCGAAGAAGAAGGCGTTGAAGCCCAGCAGGATGCACATCGCCGCGATGATCACCAGCGGGTTCTTGTGCATCCAGGTGCCGTAGTAGAACTTCATGAACAGCGAGCCAGCCGCGGCCACGCTGCCCGCGAAGATGCTGGCGAAGCCGAAGTAGCCGAAGAAGTAGATCGGGTTGACGTAGAAGTCCCGCAGGAACTTCACGGTCATCAGGTCCAGCAGCACCCGGAAGGTCCGCGTCAGCCCATACTTGGTGGTGCCGGCCCGCCTCGGGTGGTGCCGCACCGGCACCTCCACCAGCTTGGCGCCCGCCCACACCACGTAGATCGGGATGAAGCGGTGCATCTGGCCGTACAGCGGGATGGCCTGGATGTACTGCCGCCGGCAGGCCCGCAGCGTGCAGCCGTAGTCGTGCAGGTACACCTTGGACATGGTGCTGATCAGCCAGTTGGCGATCACGGACGGCAGCTTGCGGTCCAGGAAGCGGTCCTTGCGGTCCCGCCGCCAGCCGCAGACCACGTCGTAGCCCTCGTCCAGGATCGACAGCATGCCCGGGATGTCGAGCGGGTCGTTCTGCAGGTCCGCGTCCATGGTCACCACCACGTCGTGGCTCGCATGGTCGATGCCCGCGGCCATGGCCGCGGTCTGCCCGTAGTTGCGGATGAACTTGATCAGCTTGAACCGCGGATCCGCCTCGTGGATCCGGTCCATCACCGGCACGGATCCATCGGTGGACCCATCATCCACCAGCAGCACCTCGAACGGGATCTCGTGCGGGTCCAGCGCCTCCCGGATCGCATCCGCCAACGGATCCAGGTTCTCCGCCTCGTTGAACACCGGCACCACGATGCTGATCGGAACCTGCGGATACCGCCGCTCTGTCTCCACCGAATCCCGCTGGTCGGGCCTCGTCTCCATGGGATCGAGTCTAGCGCATCTCGCAACGGAAATAGGGACGCTCATAAGTTCATAAGTTCCGCTGGAGCCTCATCCCCAGACCACCCTCGGGCCCCATGCTCCAGCATGGGCCCTCGAATTTGACCCCCGCAGCCCCCGAACCCGATGATGCTCGGTGATGGAACTCCTCCACGCCATGCGCGGGCGCAAGGTGCTCGTCGGCTTCACGATCGCGGCGTTCGTGTCGCGGGTGCTGCTGGCGCTGCGCTTCCACGGCTGGGAGGAGGACGACTACGGCAACCTGGCGCGCTCGTTCGCCGTGGCGTCCGAGGGGCTGGGGGAACTCACGGTCAGCCACCTGCCGCTGTACTACGTGGTCAACGCGGTGCTGATCCGCGTCTTCGGCCACGCCGAGGTGGTGTGCGTGGCCACCTCGCTGGTGTGCGGCGTGGCCGCGCTGGCCCTGGCCATGGACCTGGCCCGGCGCATGGCCGGGCCGCGGGCCGAGGTGCTGGTGGGCGCGGTGCTGCTGGTGCAGGGGGAGTTCGCCCTGTACTCCTCCACCTCCCTGCGCGAGCCCATGTACTCCGCCCTGGCGCTGCTCGGGCTGTGGTGGCTGGTGCGCGGCTTCACGACCCGCTCCGGTGCGGCCATGGCCGCCACGATGCTGGTGCGCGCGGACGCCATGGTCACGTTCTGGCCGGCGTGGATGCTGCTGTCCCTGCCGCGCAAGCGCGATCGCATCCGCGGCTTCCTCGGCGGCCTGGCCTGCCTGTTGGCCGTGGTGCTGGGGTGGTCGCTCTGGTCGCGGCCCGAGACCGGCTCGTGGCTGTTCTTCGCGCCCCAGCTGTACGCCAACCTCACCTTCGGCGGCCTGGACGAGCAGATCACGCTCGCCGATTTCCTGCGCAACGGCTTCGACGTGTGCTCCGGGCTGCTGCTGGTGGTGCTGCCGGCCAAGTTCGGCTGGCCCCTGCTGATCGCCGCGTTCTGGACCCTGTTGCTGGTCCTGCGCCGCCGCCTGTGGGACCCGGGCGTCGTCGCGGCCACCCTGTTCGGCGCGCTCAGCCTGGGCTTCTGGTTCGGCTGCGGCTTCGCCTTCCAGCACGGCATCGAGCACAACCTGTACTGGAAGTGGCTGTTCGCGTCCGTGCCCTTCGTGACCCTCGTCGCCGTGGTCGGCCTGCTCGACCTCGTGGAGCGGCTCGACGCCCGCTTCGGCCCCACCCCGGGCCGCGCGCTCGTGGCCCTGACCCTACTCTGGTTCGCGGTGTGCGCGGCCATCGACATCCGCTTCCAGGTCGACCGCGCGGACGAGTGGTACCTGCCCCAGGTGCAGCTCGCCCAGTGGATCGAGGCCGAGGTCCCCCCGGGCACGGCCATCATCCTGGACAACGTGCCCCGCTCGTACGTCAACCGCCGGGACCATGGCTACCGCCTGCTGTCGTGGTTCGACCTCGAGGAGGTCAACCCCTACGGCACCCGCGACGGCTTCGACGGGATCCTCGAGATCCAGGACGTACGCTACGTGCTGTGGTTCCGCGAGACCTGGACCCGCGCCTCCACCGTGGCCCCCTTCCTCGGCGACGACGAGGTGGTCGACCTCCCCACCCACCGCCTGGTCCCCCTCCGCCACGACGACGCCTACGGCTGGGCCTTCTACGAAGTCGAACTCGTAGGTCGGGTCAAGGAGCGCAGCGACGGACCCGACACCAACGACGGACCCGACACCGACCCCTGATCCCCACCCCCCTACCGCGCCTCCCCCACGGCCGACAGGTACACCGGCGGCTCATCATCCAGGTCCACGCCCACGATCGCCGCGAGCTCGTCGTCGTAGAACGCGCCCACCTGCACCGACCCCAGCCCCAGCGCCACCGCGGCCACGGACAGCTGCGCGGCCACGTGGCCGGCGTCCAGGTACACGTAGCGCAGCCCCCGCGCCAGGTACTTGTGCCGGCAGCGGTCCAGCAGGGCGGTCCACACGAACACCACCGGCGCCGCGCCCAGCATCTCCTGACCGCCGCCCGCGTCCACCACAGCCTGGCGGAAGTCCCCAGGCTCGAGCTGGACCAGGTCATGGTGCGCCACCTGGTAGTGGTACACCCCCGGCTCCAGCCCCTCGACCCGGTTCACGACCAGGTACGTCTCCACCGGGTACAGCGCGCCCGCGG
>CAZXHG010000004.1:0-31153 GCA_964639985.1 uncultured Rickettsiales bacterium | reverse complement strand
CTCGGTGATCCCCGCGCTCGCGGCCAGCAGCGTGGACAGGTGCACCAGCGGGAGCGGGCCGTCCTCGTAGGCGCGCACCGAGCGGCGCGCCTGGATCGCCTCCAGCGTGGTCACCGTGGACTGGTCCCAAGCCGGTTCGGGCAGGGCAACGCGCTCAGCCTCCGCATACTCCTTGTACAGCCCCGGCCTGAGCGGACGCGCGACCGGCCCGCCGCCCGGCTCCACCCGGCTGTACCGCGTCTGCTGCTGGAACACATCACCCGGATCCCGCGCCATGAACGCCTCCTCCTGCCAGCAGCCTACCACCCGGTCCAAGGCCGTTTCGCGCCACAGCGACGCGGTTTTACGATAGGCTGGCGCCCGCCTCGACAGGAGAACGACCATGCGCTGGCTGATACTCGCACTTTCCCTGGGTCTGCTCGTCGCCGCCTGCAAGGGCTCGACCCCGACACCGGCCGACGATCCGACCACCCCCCCGGCCGAGACCACGCCCGCGGCCGAGGCCTCGCCCACGGCCGACGACGACGACAGCGCGGCGGCCGCGCCCGAGGCCCCGGCGGATGACGACTCCGCCGACACCGGCCCCGCCGATCCCGAGGACAGCGACGCCTACCCCCACACCGAGCCCGAGCCGATATCAGGCGGCACGATCACGGTGACCTCCACGGCATTCGAGGCCGGCGCCCCCATCCCCGCGGACTACACCTGCGACGGTGCGGACATATCTCCGCCCCTGGAGTGGGGCAAGGTGCCCGAGGCCACCCGCGCGGTGGCGCTGATCATGGACGACCCGGACGCCCCCAGGGGCGCCTGGGTCCACTGGACCGTGTTCAACATGTCCGCAGACACCAACAACCTGCCCGAGGACGCCGCGGCCACCATGGACGCGTCCGACGGCACCCAGGGCACCAACGGCTTCAACAAGGTCGGCTGGAGTGGCCCGTGCCCGCCGAAGGGTCCGGCCCACCGCTACCATTTCCGCCTGTACGCCCTGGACAACGGCCTGGACCTCGACGCCACGGCCACCCGCGCCCAGGTGGACGCGGCCATGAAGGGCCACGTACTCGCCGAGGGCTGGTTCCTGGGCACGTACGCGCGCAAGTAGCGCTGAACGCACCCTTGCCAAGCAGGGGGGGGTTGCGGGTATATAGAAGCGCTTTTCGGAGGAGGGAAATCGCGATGTTGAACCCCAGATTCACCCTGACCGTCGCTCTGATCGCCTTGCTGGCGCTCGTGCTGGGCGGCTGCACCAAGACCCCTGAACAGCTCGTCACCGAGCTCGGTGACTCCCAGACCCTGGTCCGGGCCAAGGCCGAGCAGACACTGATGGAGATGGACCGCGCCTCGGCCATCCCCGCGCTGCTGGCCGGCATCACCGACGACGAGGCTCGCGGCGGGATCCAGACGGTCCTGATCGCCTACGGCGAGGAGGTCTACGATCCCGCCTTCGCCCGCATCGGCGAGGTCTGCACGGGCGGCGAGGCCGACCAGGACGCGGTCAACTCCCTGCTCGAGGTGCTCGAGGAGGTCGGCGATCCCGACAAGATCCTCAAGTCCTACCTGGCCGCCACCGGCGAGGGTGGTTGCGCCGAGAAGGCGCTGCTCACCCTGATCAACGCCATCGAGCCGCCCAAGAACGACGTCACCATCGACCCGGGCATGAACCTGCGCTACAAGCCGGTCCGCTTCGCCTACAAGGCCAACCCCGACCTGACCGACTCCCGCGCCCTGGCCCGGCTCGGCCTGTACGACCCGGAGCTCGGCCAGAAGGTCGCGGACATGAACCGCGACAAGGACGAGACCATGTACTGGGCCCAGTGGAAGATGCACGACGCCATCGTGCGCGCCAGCCTGTGCCGCTACCTCAGCGACGACATCTGGTACTCGTACCACGACAACTTCATCCCCGAGTACATGAAGGAAGAGAAGAAGGCCGACGAAGAGGACCCGCTGATGCTGATGGCCCTGCTGGCCTCGGACTACCGCGGCCGCTCCGGCTACGACCGCAAGGCCGCGGACAAGGTCACCCGCGTCCACGCCGGCCTGCAGACGTACTTCGCGTCCAACGACCACTACTTCGACGAGCCCTGCCTCGTGTACACCGCAGTCGAAGAGATCGCCAAGCCCGCCCGCGCCGCCCTGGACGAGAAGAAGCGCAAGAAGGAGATGAGGGAGCTCGACGAGGCCCTCACCGCCCTCGCCGCCACTCGCGAGCAGGCCTGCAACTTCTAGGCCTGTCCCCGACCCGACGAATGTCAGGATCTTCCCGATCGTAGATCGCACCGTCTCCAGGATTCGCACCTGTCCAAGGCCGGACCTCCAGAACCACCACCAGCGCCCCCTCGCCCCCCCTACCCGTCAATCGGCCAGAACTCCGAGGGTGCCCCCTCACCCCCAGACATATGGCCTATTTCCGGCCAGAACTCCGACGATGCCCCTTCACCCCCCGAAATATGGCCGTTTTCCGGCCAGCACCCCGGGCGTGCCCCAAGGCCCATGCTCGAACACCACGATCCGAGATGAGCCCACCCCCCGATCTGCCGTAAGATCCCCCTCACGCACGGCACCCACCCGTGCAGGATTGCGGGGCAGCCATGAGGGGATGGGCGATCAGCAGGGTCATCTGGGTTCTGGTTCTTGTCGGAGGACTCCTCCTCCACCTCCCCATCTACGCTGCCCAGGACCGAGCCCTCTCCACCGCTGACTCCTCGTTCCTCGGCGAGTCTCCGGGTGACCAGGCCGGCCACGCGATCGACATGTGCAGCGACCTCGACGGCGATGGTCTGGGCGATCTCGTGATCGCCGCCCCGTTCAACGACGAGGCGAGCACGGACGCGGGAAAGGTCTACCTCGTGCTCGGCAGCTGGTACGGCTGGACCGCGGACACCTCCCTGGCCAGCGCGGACGGTTCGTTCCTCGGCGAGGTCGAGGGTGACCGTGCCGGCACCGGGCTGTCCTGCGGCGGCGATGTGAACGGCGACGGGCTCGACGACCTGTTGGTCGGCGCCCCCTACCACGGCGATGCCGGCATGGAGCAGGGCCGGGTCTACCTGTTCCTGGGCAGTACCGGCATCGGGACCCACACCACCCTCGCCGACGCGGATGCGCTGTTCGACTGGACCGAGGGCACTTCGGACTGGGCGGGGGAAGCCGTGGACATCGCCCCGGACCTGAACGGCGATGGCCTGGACGACATCCTGATCGGATCACCCGAAGCCGACGAGTTCTCGGTGCAGGAAGGCAGGGCGTTCCTCATCCTGGGGCGGACGTCGGACTGGGAGGGTGTCGCTGCCCTCACGGACGCAGCTGCGTCGTTCTACGGCGAGACCTCGTTCTCCTTCGCCGGGAGGACGCTGGCTGGCACTGGCGATCTCGACGGAGACGGATACGGCGATCTCCTCATAGGCGCCCAGGGGTATCCCTCCAACGACCAGACAGGACGGATCTACCTCTTCGAAGGTTCGGCCACGGGAACCGGATACGGCACGCCGGTCTCCAGCGCCGATGCTTCGTTCGATGGAGAGGTCGTCGGCGATCTGGCAGGTCGCTCGGTGGCCGGAGCGGGTGACGTCGATGGCGACGGCCTGAGCGATTTCCTGGTGGGTGCCCCCCACAACGAAGAGGCCGGCAGCGGAGCCCCCGGCCAGGCCTACCTGTTCCTCGGAGCCTCATCGCCCTGGTCGCCGGGCATGTCTGTCTCTGCGGCCGACGCATCGTTCATCCCCGTCGAACCGGACATGAAGCTCGGCTGGTCCGTGAGTACGGCCGGGGACACCAACGCCGACGGGCTGGACGACTTCCTGGTCGGCGCCTCCAACACGGACAACGCCAGCGAGCCTGGCGCTGCGCTGCTCTACCTCGGAAGGCCGGCCGGCTGGGCACCAGACTCCTCGACGACCAACGCGCACGTACGGTACGGCGGCGAGACCAGCGGCGACTTCGCCGGGACGGACGTGACCGGCGGCGCCGACGTGGACGGCGACGGCACGGCCGACATCAGCATCAGCGCGCCTAGCAACGATCAAGCCGGAGCTGACGCAGGAAAGGTGTACGTCATCCTGGGCGCGGCCTGTGTGGGTACTGACGCCGACGGCGATGGGTGGACCGACTGCGAGGGAGACTGCGACGACTCCGATGCAGGTCTCAACCTGGACGACGCCGACGGCGACGGCTTCACCTCCTGCGGCGACGACTGCGACGACCTCGATGCGTCGGTCCACCCCTACGCGCCCGAAATCTGCGACGGCATCCCGGACAACGACTGCGACGGGTTCGACCTGACCTGGGACGAGGATGTCGACGGTGACGGCTGGACGTCGTGTATGGGCGATTGCAACGAGGGCGACCCCGACGCCTACCCCGCCGATCTCGACGGGGATGGCGTCGGCGCCTGCGACGACGACTGCGACGATGACGATCCGGCCGTGTATCCGGGCGCCGAAGAAGGGTGCGATGGAATCGACACCGACTGCGACGGCGAGGTGCCCGCCGAAGAGCAGGATGCAGACCAGGACGGCCTGTCCACCTGCGAAGGCGACTGCGACGACACTCTCGCAGAGGTGAACCCCGACGCTATCGAGGTCTGCGACGAGATCGACAACGACTGCGACGACGTGATCGATGACGTGGACGCCGATTCCGACGGGCACCTCGACGCCGCCTGCGGTGGACTCGACTGTGATGACGCGGATCCGGCGATCTCTCCGGATGCTGACGAGATCTGCGACGACGGCCTGGACAACGACTGCGACGAATCAACCGACATCGACGACGAGGACTGCACTGCCGACGACGACGACACGTCCGACGACGACGATGACGACGACACCGACGAACCGGCGGCGGACGACGACACCGCGGATGAACCCGAGACCTGTGAATGCAGAACCCACAAGTCGTCCACGGGGCCGATCCAACCGTCCGTCGGTCTGCTGGCCGCGCTCTTGTTCGGCATGGGAATGCGCAGACGCGGTAGAGTCATCGTCGACGAGGCAAGACGCTGACATGAGATCCGACGACCCGAAGAGGCTGCTGGCACCCATCGAGCTCGGTTCCGTGGTGGCCGGGTGGGCCCTCAGCGCGGCAGACAGCATCGATGATCGCGGCTCGCTCCTCTACACCTTCACCTCCAACGATCCCGCTGTTCCGCCCCTCGACATCCTGCTTTCGAGACGTCCCGACGAGACCCGGGCAGCGGCGAACACAGACCTGTACGCGCTCTCGTTCCGCAACGGTGATGGCTCCCCCATCGACTCGATGCCCGCGGACCTGCGCGCCGAACTCGTGAAGGTCATCCGGAGCAACGAACACGACACCGCGACTCCGTATGAGCCCTGGCCCCGATGCGTCGACGTGCCCGTGGAGCCAACCCTGTACCTGGTCCCCGGACACCTGGGGAACGTCCTCGACATCGGCCAACGCAGCGGAACCACCCTCTCCCACGTGGGTATGCTGTTCGTAGAAGAGGGGCACGCCGACGAGACCATCGAACTGTTGCTCCAGTTGAACATCGCACCGGGCTCCCACCAGATCATCGAGATGGGCTCCGACCCGGCCCGCAACCGCGAGGCTCTCTCGTCATTCCGAGCTGCTGTCGATGACGGGATCCCCTGCGCGTTGTTCGGCGTGGGCGAAGGCACACCGGCGTTCTGCGACGTGGGCTCGGACCTAATCACGGAGGCCACCAGACTCGGCGTGCCGATCCGGACCGTGGGAGGCCCGTCGTCGCTGTCGCTCGCGCTGATGCGGCTCGGCCGAGACGTGACCGACTTCACCTGCCTGGGACGGTTCGAGGACCGAACCCACGTGGACAAGGTGCTATCGGCCGTTGTCCCGCACCCCCGGCTCCCCGTTGTCCTGCTCGCTGACGGCCGTTCCTGCCGCGAGCACCTGCCACGGATTCTCGAGGCGTGGCCGTGGAGGAAGCTCTGGCTGGTCCAGGAATTGACCACGGAAGGCGAGGACGTTCTCGCCCTGGAGCCTGGTCAGGAGTCTGCGGTGCTCACTGCCCTAGCGGACGCCCTGCGAATCGTGGTGGTCATCGAGCCCGACGTCGCTCGAATCGAGGCTGAAGCGGAGCAGGCCGAGCGCTCGCTCCTTGGTCGCGTAATCCGACGCCTGTTCGCCCCCAGGGATCACCTGCCCAGGCGCTGACCCGCAAGACCTGCTCAGTTCCCCATCTCAGGCCCATCTGGCGGAACGAAGGGTTGGGGTGACGACTCACCCCGCGCAACCCCGAACATGGGTTACAAATCTAACCGGGAGCATGGGTGACGCTCTGAGGGGTGAGGCCCCGGGCACGCGAACCGGCCCGTCGAGGGTTCAGTTCACCACACCATCCTCCAGGCTCGCCCCACCCTCCCCCAGCACCCGCGCGATCCGCACCAGGTAGCGCGGGGCCCCCATCGGCGGATCGGCGGCGAACACCGCCGCGGACTGCGCGTCCTCGAGCCATCCCCCCACGATCTGCCGGTGCTGCATGCCGAACGGGCCGTCCTCGCCGGCCTCGGCCGTGATCGCCCTGGCCAGGTCGTGCAGCGCGGGCGCCCGCTTGCGGATGCGCTCGTCCATGCTGAAGGTGTGCGCGGTGCGCAGGTCCGACAGCACCGACGCCACCATCTCCTTGTACTGGCCGACGGCCGCGGCCCGGGTGTCGCCCAGTCCCAGGGCCACCGGGCCCGCCGCGGGCGGCGCCGGCACGCCCTCCAGCACCGACGTCGGCACATTCGTGCCGCCGAGGTTCACCGCCAGGAACGCCAGCGGCGCGCTCAGCCCTCCGCTGGCCAGGGCGGCCCGGGCGCCCTCCGCTCCGGTGGCCACCACGGCCAGCAGCTGATGCTGCCGGCTGTCCCGGATCGCCAGCGCCACGTCCGCCACCCAGCGGTGCACGTCGTCGCCGTACTCCTCGAGCCCGGCCCCCTGGGTCATGGCCAGCAGTGTCCAGCGGTCCGCGAACAGGATACGCCGCGCCACCTCGAGCAGGCCTTCGGCGTGGTCGTCGCCCGTCTCCACCACCACGGCCATGCGCTCCGGGTCGAACGCGTACTCCTGGTCCAGCCCCAGATCCGGGTCCCGCTCCAGCGCCAGGTCCCTCGCCCGCAGCCGCACGGCCTCGATCCGCCGCCGCGCGATGTCGGCCATGCGCCCTGCGGCCAGCTCGGCCACGTACGCAGCGCGCGCCTCGGCGATCAGCCCCGGATCCAGCTGCTCGTCCAGCTGCAGCACGATCCCGGCGCAGTCCCCGTCGGCGTCGTCCTCGTCCTCCCCGCTGGCGCGGCTGCGCTTGTCCACCTCCCCCGAGGCCCAGCTGAGCGTGCCCGCCAGCGCATCTGCCAGCTCCACGTCCCCATCCAGCCCCGCGCTCCGCCGCAGCCCGCCGCTGTCCAGAAGCCCCAGCTGCTCCTGGCTGCCCTGTCGCTTCGAGGTCCGCTGCACCGTGCTCGTTCGCTTCATCGTGTCTCTCCCGTGGTCCTCAGCTTTCCAGGAGTTTCTGGGGTACCCACACGCACCCCGGAGGCGAGACCAGCAGCGCGCCGAACTGCTGACAGACGTGCCGCTCGACCCGCTCGCTGGCGGCGCCGGTCAGCAGCACGTGCACCCGCGTCCCGGCCCGGATCGCGCGCTGGCACAGCCCGCCCGACAGGTCGGCGATCCCGTCGGTGATCACGAACACCTCGCGCTGGCCCAGCGCGTGGCGCACCACGCAGTCGAAGTCCGTCCCGCCCGTGGTGCGCACCGTGCGGCCCTGCCGGCCCACCGGCGCGATGGCGTTGCTGAACTGGAACCCCGCCACACGGCGGTGGTCGAGCACCCGCGCCAGCGCGCGCAGCCACAGTCCCCACTGCCGCGAGGTCGACCCGGACACGTCCACGTAGGTCCGCACCGGCTGCTCGTCACACACCGGCGCCAGCGGCACCGGGTACAGGGGCGGCAGCACCCCCGCTGCCAGGTGCAGCGCCTCGGCCCGGCCCAGCGCCGCCGGCAGCGGGCTGCGCAGGGGACCGCGCGCGGCCGGCTCCCAGCGCGTGCGCAGCACCGGCGACCCGCGCAGCGCGCCGCGCATCCACGCCACGAGGCGCTCCACCTGGTCGACCGGCTCGTCGTCCAGGATCATCGCGCCGAGCTCGTCGTTGAACCCGCCCCCCTGCTCCGGCGACGACGGCTCGCCCTCGCGCGCGTCCCGTAGCCGCCGCAGCCAGTCCGGCGGCAGGGACCCCTCCAGCGACGGGGGACGGACAGCCCACCGTGAGCCGAACCTGTCCCGGCCCGGCACCACCCTCAGCGCCAGCGGCGGCGGCGTCAGTGCGGCCGCGAACGGCGCGAGCAGGTAGGCCAGCCTGTGCGTCACCGTCTGCAACGGCATACCCGCGGACCGGCTCCACACCTGCGTGTACAGCTCGGCCAGAGCCCCCACCACGCGCGACAGCCCGGGCAGGTCCGCGTGGCGGTAGCGCGTCATCATCGCCGCCTCCACCTCGCGCGGGGCCAGCGGATCGCCGCACAGCCAGCGGCGGCCCAGCACGGTCTCGGGCGTGGCCATCAACGCCGAGAACAGCGAGGTCTCCGGGCCGTGCACCTGCCGGTCGAGCTCGGGTGTGTCGTCCAGCCGCTCGTGCAGGAAGCGCGCGACCAGCATGTCCGCGGCCATGTTCTCCACCCGGGCGGTGAAGCTCGCCGGATCCGCGCCCCGGGCCTGCGCCCGCCGCCGCTCCTCGCGCGACACCACCGGCCGGGGCAGGGACACGTGGCCCAGCACCAGGTGGGCCACCTCGTGCAGCAGCAGGTAGGCCAGGTCGTCCACGGTTCGCACCCGCTCGAGCAGGAAATCCGGGCCCAGCCGCACATGGCAGGTCGATCCCTGGCGCACCAGGCAGGCCGTGGGGGTGCCCTCGTCCAGCACCACCTGCCCGGCCATGCCCAGCGCCAGGAACAGAGAGGTGGCCCGGGTCGTGGTGACCGTGGGCGAGGCCGCGGCCAGGGTGATCAGCCGCTTCACGTCCCTGCCGCAGACCGCGGCCACCAGGTCCGGCTCGGGAGGCTGGGGCAGGGCGTCGCTCACAGCGGCTCCGCGACCCAGGCCATCTGCTGGGAGCGGTCGCTCGGCGCGACCGTGAGCTGCAGGGCCGGGCCGCGATCGCACAGGAGGTAGTCGCGGTCCGGTGGTCCCTCGCCACCCTGCTCGAGAAGGCGCCCGCCAAACCTGCCCCAGGCGGCCCGGGCTTCGTCGCCGGTGAGCCGGGTCAAGTCGGGGGCGATGTCGACGGAAGCATGGGCGAGTGCGGGGTGGAGACGATCCATCCACGCGAACTCGACATCGTCGGGGCCGTCCGGATCCTCGTCGTCGTCGGGCTCCCCGGACCCGTGGTCCGGCGATTCCTCCTCCACGGCGAACACATACCTCGCCTTGCAGGTGAACGGCTGCACCAGCGCCCGCTCCCGCACCAGCGTGATCGTGCCCGCGGTCTCCAGCGCGAGGGCGTCCGTGGGGGGCAGGTCGTCCAGGGAGTCCAGGTACCGCAGGGTCGCGCCGTCGAAGAACAGGTAGGGGAACGGGAACCGGCGGGCGTGGCGCGCGGGCCGTGGGAAGTCCGCCACCCAGATCGCCCGGCGGACGGCCACCCCGTGGCCGTAGTCCACCACCAGGGGGGCGGCCGCCACCCGCAGGAATCCGGACCAGCCCAGGCCGGCGCCCCGCGACAGGTACACCCCGTGGCAGGTGCCGGCCGCGTCCACCGGCCGAGCGCGGGGCAGCGGCCCATCCAGCGTCCCCCCGCCCAGATCGCTGACCGGGTGCAGGCCCATGTCCCTCAGCTGCCCTCGGCGCTTGCCCAGCCGCGTGCGCGATGCCTTGCCACGCGCGCGGAGGCCCCAGCGGTCGAGCTTGTCCGCGCCGCCGAGTGGCGCCAGCGCGCCGTCGTTGATCGCGTCGGCCAGGGCCTGGCCGCTGGAGTAGACGATCACCTCATCGGATTCCACCAGCCGGCCGGCGAGGACCCAGCCGTCGTGGTCGGGGGGCGCCTGGGACGTCCGGCCCCGCAGCGTGGTGAGGTCGCGAAGCGCCTCGCGCCAGTGCGGGCCCAGCGGCAGGTACCGGCCGAACCCGTCGTGCAGGCTGTCGAAGCGGTGGCCGCATTCCACGGCCAGGCCCACGCCCGGCGCGGCCTGGCGCACGGTCAGCGCGGTGGCCCTCACGACACACCTCCCGCGCGCAGCGCCCCGACCAGGCGATCGAAGCGCGGCCGCGCCACATCCCTGTCCGCGGCCAGCCTGTGCAGGGCCTGCAGGTAGGCCCCGGACGGCCCCTTGCGCCCCGACTCCTGGTCCGGGTCCAGGTGCTGACCGGCCATGAAGGCCGCGGCCACGGTCAGGGCCCGGTCCGAGCTGATCGCCGCGGGGGACAGCTGCAGGGCCGCGGTCAGCTCGTACACCGGCCCCAGCCGCAGCCGCAGGAACCGCTCCTCCAGCTGCTGCAGCCGGGCCACGAACGACGCGGGCCAGCGGCGCTGGCACACGTGGGCCAGCAGCCGCTGCAGCAGGCCCAGCGCCTCGGCCAGGGTCTCGGGCTCGGCGTCCACGTCGGCCAGCGCGCAGTCCAGCCGGTGCACGAAGGCGCCGGTGGCCTCCTCGTCCAGGGTCACGCGCGCGTCCAGCACCGCGTCCACCGCGCGCCCCAGGGGCGCGCTCTGCAGCTCGGCCTGCAGCACCTCGGCGGGGGCCGCGGTCTCCGCGCGACAAGCGGCCTCCCACGCCACCTCGTGTGCGTGGCGCACGGGCAGTGGCGTGACCCTGCCCTCCCGCAGCCGCAGCAGGGGGAAGGCCCGCTCCACGAACGTCCCCACGCGCGCCCGCAGGTTCTTCTCCTTCACGTCCTCCACGTCGTCCGCGCGCTCGAGCTGGACCAGGGCGGCCAGGTGCACCAGCGCCTTGTGCAGCACGTCGAAGGTGCGCGCGTCCAGCCGCGCCACGTCCTCGGGCGCCTGCGCGGCCAGCAGCCGCCGCAGGGTCACCAGGTAGCGGCTCCAGCGCTCGCTCTCGTGCCCCACCAGCACCCGGGCCAGCCGCTGGATGGCGGGCACCGTGGCCGAAAGCCACCGGCGCACGGGCGCGTAGGCGTCCTCGTGGGTAGCCTGCTCACGCGTCGCCCACGATCCCACGATCGCCACCGCCTGCTCCTCGGTCACCTCCTCCAGCGTGGGGGGCTTCAGCAGCAGGCAGAACCGCGACAGCAGGGCGTGGTCCGGCGGGTTGGCGTGGTACGCCTCACCGGCCGCAGGGTTCATGGCCGCCCACACGTGCTGCACGTCGGTCCGCTCGCCAAGCAGGGTGTGGTCCCACAGCACCTCGAGGAACTTGCTCTGCGTGGATGGCATGGCCCTGCCCAGCTCGTCCAGCAGCACGAACTCCTTGTCCCACAGGCACGCGCCGGTGCGCAGGTAGCTCAGCTCCCCGTCCATCATCGCGCGAGGGTCGAGGAACCCGATCAGGTCGTCCAGCTGCACCTTGTCCGCCGCGTAGGCGTGGAAGCGCAGGTCCATGGCCTCGGCCACCGCGCGCACCATCTGCGTCTTGGCCGTCCCGTGCGCGCCTACCAGCAGCACCGGCACCCGCGCGGCCAGCGCCACCAGCAGCGCCCGCTGATCGGCTTCCGGCCAGCCCAGTACCCCCAGCCGGCTCAACCAGGTGGCCGACACCGGCGCCGGCCGCCGATCGTCGGTCCACGGAGGCAGGGACGACAGCACCGCGCTCACCGCCTCATGCATGGCCCACCTCCGCGGCCAGGTAGGCGCCCATGGCGTCCTCGATGCGCACGCGATCACGGTGGCCCAGGCCCCGCGCTACCGCGGTGAACGCGTTGATCACGTCGTACCGCTGCACCCCGGCGATGGGGGTGTAGTGCCGCGCCACCTCGGCCGACACCCACCGGCCGATGCGGCCCCTGGGGCTGCCCAGCCGGTGGCGACGGAAGATGCGCGCCACCTCCTCGGCCGGGTCACGCACGTACGACAGCCGCGTGTCCGCGAACTGCGCGGCCCGCTCCCCCCCCTGGGCCAACGCCTCGTCGATGGCCGCCTGCACCGCGCCCACGAACGCGATGCGGTCCATGGCCGTGTAGCGCGCCTTGAGCTGCTCCTGGGCCTCGGACAGGGTGGTGATGCCATTAGTGCAGATCACCCGGAACAGCACGCTACGGAGCTCCAGGGGCCGTCGCCCGGTCTCGGAGGTGATCACGTCGAACCCGGCATAGGCCGTGTCCCGGTCCACGGTCGCGCCCAGGGGCATCTCCTCGCCGGTCAGCACCCGCAGGAAGCACGTGTCGTCGTCCACCTTGATATCCGCGACCCGTGCGCGCGTGGAGCCCACGGCGAACGACAGCGCGTCCAGCGCGTCCACGTCGTCGAACCGCACGAACGAGGACGGCAGCACCGCCCGCACCGTGGGCAGCCGCCCCTGCTTGAGCCGGAACAGCCGCTTGCGCCCGTCCTGGGCCTGGGCCATGGCCAGGTGGCAGCGCAGCACGCTCAGGCCCATGGCCGCGGGCGTCTTCGCCAGGAAGTGCATGGGCACGCCCGCGATCCCGCAGACCTGCCGGATCGCGGTGGGCGATAGCCGCACCGGCATCTTCGTGCTGCGCTCCGTGAGCAACCCCGAGTAGCGCAGCGGCAGCTCGGCCATCGGATCCCGCACCCGCAGCTCTAGATCGGCCAGCTCCGCGTACACGTCCCGCTGCCCGGCCCGCTGCTGCCGCACCACGTCCCCGGCCCGCGCCAGGTCCATCACCTTCATGCCCGGTCGTCCTGCCACTCGATCACCCCGCCGTCCCGGCACACCTCCGGGCCGTCACATTGCTTGCAGATCCCATCCGGCACGGCGCGGCGGAACAGGCACCGCCCCTCGCCCCGCACGTTGCCATCGCCATCGAACCTCAGAAACCACCGCGTGCCCGGCACGTGCGACCACGCGTGCATCACCGGCGCCGCGGTCGGGCCCACCTCCTCGGGCGTGGGCACGGCCGGCAGCTCGAACCCCTGCTCCCGCAGGGTGGCCAGCCGATCCCAGGAGTGGCCCCGGAAGATGCCGGCCGTGTCGTCGTCGAAGAAGTCCACGTACACGCACCGCCGCTTGCCCGGCGCCCGGCGCATGCCCCGCCCCACCGACTGGATCACCTTGGCGGCCGACCGCAGCCCGCCCGCCTGGATCAGCACGTGGATCCCGTCGATCGAGACCCCCTCCTGGAACATGCCCGCCGTGGCCACCAGCACACCCAGCTCGCCGCCCGCGAACCGACCGGTGACCTCCCGCAGCTCCCCCTTGGGCGTGGCCCCCTGCACGAACCGGCCCGCGTCCCCGATCAGGTCCATCAGCGCCATGCCGTGCCGCACCTGGTCCACCAGCACCAGCACGGCCTTGCCCTCGGCCGCGCTGTCCAGCGCGATGCGTGCGATCGTGCCGTTGCGCTGGGGGTTGTTCACGATGAACTCGCGGTACAGGGTCGCGAACGTGCGCTCGGTCATCTCCCCACGCATGGCGCAGGTCTCCACCCGCACCTTCACCGGGCACGCGTACCCGTTCTCGATCAGGAAGCTGGCCGCGTACCGCCCCCCGGTCAGCCGCTCACCGGCCAGCGCGTCCAGCACCACCTGGTCGGCCCCGGCCCGGAACGGCACCGCCGACAGGTAGAAGTGGAACCGCGGGTCGATCCGCTGGATCAGGTCCGCATACGACGCGGCCGCCGCGTGGTGGCCCTCGTCGAACACCAGGCACCCGCCGTGGAACCGCTCCAGCAGCTCGTCGTCCCCACCCAGGCTCTGCACCAGCGCCACGGTCAGCCGCCCGGGCCGGCACACCCCCTGGCCGATCTGCCCCACCTGCACGCCCAGCAGCCGCTCCATGGCGGTCACGGTCTGGTCGAACAGCGTACGCGTCGTCACCAGCACCAGCGTCGGCAGCCCGATCTCCGCGATCAGGCCCGCCGCCAGGATGGTCTTGCCCCCGCCCGTGCCGATATCCAGCAGCCCGTGCCCCCGCTGCAGCGCCGTGGCCACCACCTCCCGCTGGTAAGGCCGCAGCTTCACCCCCTGCAGGGCCCACCTGCCTCGCCGCGCACGTGCCCGCCGCACGTCCCGCACCCGGAACCGCACGCCCGCCGCACGCAAGGCGCGCTTGACCGACGGATAAGCACCGGAGAGGAACGTGCCACGGGTGGGGTCGAACACCAGCGCGGTGGCCGGTCCCCCGTTCGAGGCGGAGCGAGTAGGAGCATGAGGATTCAGCGTCCGATCGAGCGCCTGCACGGGCGCCGGCCCCACGATCCGGGACCGCACGTTGCCCCGCTGTATCTCCACTGCCGCGTTCGAGAATGCCACCGCTGCCTCGACCGGCAAGGTGCACCGTGCGGTCGATCCCTGGCGATCGTCCGCCAACCTTGCCTCTGCGCGACAAATGTATTATCTGGGCAATGGTAGATCAAGACCATTGTTGGCGCTCCGACAACTATCGTATCGTTTGGGCAACAAACCCGTGCTGGAGGATGGCTTGACTCCCCAAGAGATCGAAGCCCTCGGCGAGATGGTGCAGCGCCTGCGCGAGAGCAAGGGCATCAGCCGCACCGATCTGGCCGACCGGACCGGCCTGTCCGAGAACTACCTGTGGGCCCTGGAGACCAGCACCAAGGACAGCCCGTCCGTGGGCACGGTCACGGCCCTGGCTCGCGCCCTGGGCTTCCGCCTGCAGCTGGTGGCGCGCGTGAAGGACGGCGGCAAGCGCTGGCTGCCCAGCGACACCGAGGCCCTGGGCGACGTGTTCCGCCAGCTGCGCAAGGAGCGCAGCTGGAGCGAGGCGAAGCTGGGCGAGGAGAGCGCCACCTCCCGCACATCGGTGCGCAACGTCGAGACCGGCAACCCCAGCGCCACCTGGGGCAAGGCCCAGGAGATGGCCAGGGCCCTGGAGTACCAGCTGCGCCTGATCGAGCCGGGCAACGACGTCAAGGCCCAGCTGCTGATGTACATGCAGGACAGGGACGACGACCTGCCCCCGTCCCTGAAGGACTACCTGCAGCTGGGCCTGCACGACAACCGCCCCCGCACGCCCGACGAGGTGGAGATCGCGCTGCACACCCAGTTCCGCGATCCCGGGATCCGACCCGACATCTGGACCCGTACGTTCGCCGAGTGGGCCGAGCTGTTCGACCGGCTCGACCGCTACCTGTTCAACAAGCTCGACCACCCGGGAAGGGGTGACTGACGGAGTGACGCCCGCGCACACGCAGGGGGAACGACCATTGCAGCAGCTGAAGCTCATCGACTACCCGGTCAAGGACATCGACACCGCGCGAACGGAGGTCACCCGCCACGCCCAGGAGTTGCTCGCCCTGGGCCGCCGGGACGACCCGCGCTGGGATCCGCCGCCCTACGACCCCGAGCACCTGGCCCGGGCGCTGGGCATCCGCATCGTGCAGGAGCTGGGGGAGGTCGACTTCGACGCCATGCTGCTCCCGTACGGCGACCTCACGACGATCGTGGTCAACGGCAAGCGGGCGGAGCGACGCAAGAAATTCTCCCTGGCCCACGAGCTGTCCCACCTGTGGTTCTCCAACGCGCACGAGACCACCCAGTGGCGCACGGAGGACAAGCAGGCCTACGACGCCTCCCGCGACGCCCAGGCCCTGGAACGCCTGTGCGACCAGGGCGCGGCCGAGCTGCTGATGCCGTACGAGGCGTTCACCCGGGTGCTGATGGACGAGGGGTTCGAGGCGTCGAGCCTGCCCACCCTGGCCGACCACTTCGAGGTCTCCTACCAGGCCGCGGCCGTGCGCATGGCCGAATTGCACCACGGCAACCCCTGCGCCGTGGGCCTGTTCCGGTGGGGGACGCGCCGCGACGGCTCCGCCCCCGGCTACCGCGTGGACCGCGTCTTCACCTCCCGCGGCTTCCCCTTCCTCTTCCCCCGCAACAAGAGCGTGCCGCCCGAGTCCTGCATCTACCAGGCCTCCCTGCAGTGGAACCAGCTGACTGCGGTGGAGCCCTTCGAGCTACGCGACACCCAGGCCACGGCCCACGTCACGGCCTGGCCCCTGCATCGCAACGTGAACATCGATCAGCCCCCCACCGTCTGCGCGGCCCTGGAGCTGGTCGAGCAGCTCTGATTCCCTCCGCACTCGCCCCGAACCTCCCCCGAAACCACCGCCCCCCCCGGTGAGCTAGGATCGCCCCCTCGACCAACAAACGCCCCGAAACCCCTCCCCCGCGAGGAGCCCATGCCGAACGCCAACCCCGCCAAACCCAAGGTCGGTCAGGAGTTCGAGACGACCTTCTACGCCAACCCGCGCTCCGAGAGTTCCTACCGCTACCGCGCGACCCACATCGGCGACGTGCGCGCCCCCAAGGCCATCCTCACCGACGATCCCCGCATCCAGCCCGGCCAGCTGTGCCGCGTACGCATCTCGGACATCAGGAAGCCCGCCTCCAAGGGCCGCGGCCACATCGAGGTGGAGTACCTCGGCGCGGTCACCTTCCAGCTCGGCGAGGACCTGTACGTCGATCCCCTGCTCAAGCTCAAGCTGCAGGCCCTGCTCGAGTCGGGCATGAACATCCTGCTGGACGGCCCACAGGGCTCCGGAAAGACAGTCCTCTCCCGCACCCTGTCCACCGCCCTGGGTGCGGAGTACGTGTTCTTCAACTGCAGCTCCATCTACGAGGCCACCGACTTCCTGGCCACCCTGCAGATCCGCGCCACCGAGTCGGGCCAGGCCGAGACCGTGTGGATCGAGACCGATATCCGGCGCGCGCTCATGCGTGCCCACGAGGAGCCCTCGACCCTGTTCCTGGTCTTCCTCGACGAGTTCAACCGCTGCCGCGAGATGGCGCGCAACGGCATCATGCCGGCCCTGGACGCCACCCGGAAGATGTACGATCCGCTCACCGGCTCCACCGTGGACATCCCGGACAACGTGCTGTGGATCGCCGCGATCAACAACGGCGCCCAGTTCACGGGCACCACCACGGTCGACCCGGCCCAGCTCGACCGCTTCGCGCCGCTGAAGATGGACTACCCGCCGCACAAGGAGGAGGTGCAGATCCTGCACCGCCGCCACCCCACCGTGGCGGTGCCCACCATCGAGCGCATCGTGACCGCGGCCAACGCCATCCGCAGCGACAAGAACCTGGGCGTGGACCTGTCCGTGCGCGCCACCGAGGAGGTGTGCATCCTGCTGCAGCATCCCAACTTCGCCGACCGCGAGGGCGACAACCTCAACGACCTTCTCAAGACCTCGTTCTGCGGCCGCTTCCCCGGCACCTGGTCGGACTCGGCCACGGACGCGGGCCTGGTGTGGCAGTGCGTCGTGCGCGCGCTCAAGCTGTGATCGGATCCTGAACCGATGGACGACTTCGACGCCGTGTACCCGCGCCACTACGACACCGTGGAGGAGGCCGGCGAGGCCCTCGACACGTGCGGCGAGGAAGTGCCGGCCGCCGACTACCTCGGCGAACACGGCGGTGACCAGGCGCTCCAGCTGCTGTGGGACGCGGTCGAGGACGAGGACGAGGACGAGGAGATCAAGCGCGAGGCTGCCGCCAGTTCCCTGGCACGGCGGCGAGGCCCATGGGTGGCCGCGCACGGCAGCGAGCAGGCGGACAGCTCCCGCTGGTCCATCCGCGAGGCCACGGCCCGGGTGATCGGGCTGGTCGGGGGCGCGGGCCTGACCGACGAGGACACCCGGCCGGACTGGCTCGACAGCATCGAGGAGACCCTGCTGGCCCTGTTCAGTGACAGCGACGAGGACGTGCGGGCCGCGGCGCTCAAGGGCCTGGGCCAGGTCGAGCACGAGGAGGCCGCAGAACTGGCCCGGGGGGCCCTGGGCGACTACCGCTGGGAGGTCCGCCTGCAGGCCGTGCGTACCCTGCACGCGCTGGGAAACACCGAGGACGTCTCCAACCTCGAGGGTCGCCTCGGCGACAGGGACGAGGACGTGCGCCTGGCCAGCCTCGAGGCCCTCGCCGAGCTCGCCCCGGGCCGTCGCATCGAGCTGGCCGAGCAGTGCATGCGCGACAGCCACGAGAAGGTGTCCACCATGGCGATGGACATCCTCAACACCACCCTGCCGGACGACGACCTGGTGAAGCGGGCGCTGGAGTCCCTGCCCCGCGTGACCGGCTCATCGGGAGCGGCCCTGCTGCAGGTGGTGCGGGACAAGGCCCCGGACCGGCTACGCGGTGCGCTCATGGCCGCGTCCCAGTCCGGATCGTGGCAGGTGCGGCAGCAGGCGGCCGAGGGGCTGGCCACCGACGGGTCACACCGCGCGCTCGACCGGCTGCGGGCCATGCAGACCGACAGCGACGAGGACGTACGCCGGGCCGTGCTGAACGGCCTGTGCGACAACGTCCCGGACGAGGCCCGGAACCTGGCCATCGGCGCGCTGCAGGACCGTCACACCAAGGTGCAGCTGGCCGGCCTGGAGAAGCTCGAGGACGACGAGGACCCCTACCTGGTGGACGACCTGCTGCCCCTGGCCCGCGACCCGGACGAGGAGGTCCGCCTGGCCGTGCTGCCGCGGCTGGCGAAGTACGACGACGACCGGGTCCTGGCCGAGCTGATCTCCTCGCTCAACGACGTGGACCACCAGGTCAAGGCCAGGGCCCGCGAGCTCCTGGAGGGGTCGGAGGGCCCGCTGCCGGTGCTGCAGCGCATGGATCCGATCCAGACGTCGATCCCGCTGTGGCAGCGACTGGAAGACCACGTGGCCGAGATCAACCACTGGGCCCAGCGCGCGGGCCAGGAGCTGCTCGGCCGCCGCGTGGTCGTCGAGCAGTACCGCCAGGGCATCGGCCGCACCCGGGTCGCCCGCGACAACTTCGTGCACATCGAGGTCTCGGACGCGCCCATCACGTCCGGCCACCGCTACGGCGACGCGATCATGCGCGCCATCGCCCTGCACGAGATCGGCCACCACCTGTGCGACATCGGCATGCGCGGCCACCGGGCCATGCGCGGCATCGCACACTCCGAGGGCCTGGGAGAGATCTTCGACATCCTGCTCGACGAACGACTCGAGCGAGTCATGCGCTCCCGCCGGCACTGGTGGGGCAGGTACTTCGACCGGCTCGCGTCCTACGCGTTCGCCCAGAACGCCCACGCCCTGCCCCTGGAGCACTACGCCGCCCTGTGCGACCTGCCCGCGGACGAGGCCTGGGACAAGGTCGTCAGCGGCGAGCTGCCCGGCCGGCCGCTGCCGCTGGAGCGGACCCGCGGCGAGCGCAAGGTGTCCATGCGCGACGTGGACATGCTGGGCATCCCGGGCCTGCTGCCCCCGCTGCAGGCGTGGCTGTGGTGCCTGCGCTGCGGCTTCGACCCGGCCCTGCACCCCAACGCGGCCGTGCACGAGGCCCTGGCCGAGGTCCCCCGCAACCTCAAGGACCTGCCCCACTCCGAGGTGCTCAAGGTGGCCCGGGCCGTGGCCGAGCACATCGGCCGCTCGCCCCAGCACAAGAAGGACATGCAGCGCATGCTGCAACGCATGCGCCGCCACCGCGAGGCCATGCGCTCCCTGGCAAGGCTGCTCAACCGCATGGCCGACGCCGGCCGCCTGGACCCGTCGGCGCTGCCCAAGTGGATGCGCCAGGACGCCCCGGGCATCCGCCGCCAGCCCGACGAGCCGCCCCCGCCCACGACCCGGATCATGCCGTGGCGGTTACACCGCGAGTCCGGCCCCAAGCTACCCGGCGGCCAGGGCCTCAACCTCGGCGAGGAGCTGGAGTTCGACCGCCTGCCCAAGGAGCAGGCGCTGACCGCGGAGGCCGAGGCCACGGCCGCGCTGGTGGCCTCCATCCGGCGCCACATCCGCGTGCTGCGCGCCTACCTCGAGCGCCTGGGCACCCGCACCATCGACGAGTACGCCTCCCGCCGCGGCCGCCGCCTGGACATGGCCCAGGCCCGCCGCGCGCCGTTCCTGCCCACGCCGGATCTCCTGGTGCACTCCCGCGACGAGATCCTGCCCGACGCCTACATCGGCATCCTCATCGACCGTTCGGGCTCCATGGACGGCAAGAAGATGGGCATGGCCCGCGCCTTCGGCTGCCTGGTCGCCGAGGCGGCCCGCGGCCTGCGCGGCATCGAGGGCCACGTCAACGCGTTCGACGACGACACCATCTACCGGCTGGGCGACTTCCGCCGCCACGACATCGCCGCGCTGCAGGCAGGCGGCGGCAACAACGACGCCGGCGGCCTGCAGTTCGCCGCCGACCTCGCCCTGCACTCTCACAAGTCCAACCGCCTGCTGATCATGATCAGCGACGGTCACCCCACCGAGTGCACGGTCGAGGCCCTCACCGGCCTGGTCCAGCGCCTGACCCGCGAGTACGACATCGTGTGCACCCAGGTGGTCGTCGACAACATGGAGAACATCTGCTTTCCCCACTTCGTGGACCTGTCGAGGTTCGGCATGGACGAGGCCACGGCGTTGTTCGGGAGGATGCTGATCCGGCTGACGCGGGGGTGGCGGTAGGAGCGCGCCTTCGAACCTCTCGCATCCCACCTTTCCCGGCACCACGGGACCGCCACGCAGACATCACAACGATCTGGGCGAACGCGCGCTGGGTGGAGTAGTCTCGATTCCGACGGAATCGACCACATCGGATCTCGGAAGGCACTCGTAGCTCATCGGAGCGAGAACCTCCCAGGGACAACGGATGGGGGAAAGGAGTCTCGCTGTGGTGATCGCTCGACATGGATGGTGGTCGTCCCGACCGTACTCACGTCTTCATGTCCTGATCGCCGTCGCGATCGTGGCCATGGGAGCGTCGACGATGTCGGCCTGTGGCAGCAGCGAGAAACGTGCACCCGGCTTGTGCGCGGCCACGGTGGAACAGGATTCCTTCCACTCCGGAACGATGCTCGTACTCATCGGGCCTGGGGGATGCGCGGCCACCCTGGCCATCGAGGGTCCGACGAGTACGACCACGCCCGACAGCTTCACGGTGCGTTCCTGCGGCACCACGCGAACCTATACGCAGGTGGCCGGGGGGACCCCCGTCGAGTGGGATGACTCCTGCGAAGCCTACGATCACACCGTCCGTGTATGCGCTGACCACCATGGCAGCGAGCTGTGCAGCAACGCGAAGATACAGGTACCCAGGACCGCGTCCAGGGTCGTGTTCCCCCCCGGCTTCGAACACCTGGACCGGCTGGAATTCGTGGGTATCGAACAGGCCGTGCTGACCGAGGTGTGGAACGAACCCGACGAGGACGAGTGGGATGAAGAGCGCGTGCCGCTGACCGGATGGGTCGAGGTCCAGTTCGGCGACGGAGCCACGTTGAAGGCGGACGTCGTCGACGGCAACGGGGTGCTCAACCCGACGACGAGCGACCTCGAATCCCTCGTGAAGGGCCGTGTGCTCAAGGTCAGGTTTGGTTCCTCCCCCAGCCAGGCGACGGACTGGAACGAATACGACTACTCGTGGTTGACGATGGCTGGCGAGGCGGAGGTGCTCGAGCAGTACATCGGTGACAACCGAGCGATGGTGGTGGTCCGGAATCCCACGATCAACAAGGTGACGGCGGACGTGACCGCCGGCTATCGCGAGGGAGGCAGCTGGATGGTCGGCGCCTTCAAGGGCACCAGGTACTACGGGGTGGAGAGCTTCGAGTTGAGGCCGGGCCAGTCGAGGGAAGTGACCATCACCTATCCGTTTCCCGTCCTGGGGGGGACGCTCTGCAACCGGGTCGAGGTGGACATGCGATGACGCCGCGTGAGCCCGACGGTGACATCGCTCCCTCCCTCGAGACGCGACGCATCGAGCTGATTCGGCTCGGACACGAGATCGTCGGTGGAGACGACCACTCTCTCACAGCGATGCGATCGGGCCACCCCGACGATCTCGCCGGTATCCAGTGGACCACCATCGTCCGCGTGCGCCGCGTACCCCACGTGGACGCAGCCACCATCCGCGCCGACCAGGCCGAGCTGCGGGCGGACGCCCCCGCCCTCGTGCCCGACGCCAAGGCCCCCCTGGGCCGCCGCAACTACCGCGCCGAGGTGCTGTGCTACCTGGCCGACACGGCTGACGACGAGGCCCGCGCCATCGCCGCCGCACCCCCTCCCTACGACATGACCGCCCACCTGGCCGTCGGGATCCTCGAGGCCAGCGGCCAGCAGTCCCGCCACACCGGCTCAGGCCCGGTGCTGTGGGCCACCCGGCCCAAGGTGAACTACCTCGTCAGCCGCGTGCTCGCCCCCGCGTCCCCGGACCCGGGTGAGCCTCGCTCGGTGTTGACCACCTGGTTCCGGGGCTCCCGCGTGGCGCTCATCGTCATGACCCTGGTGAGCCTGGGCCTGATCGCATTCCTCGTGCTGTTCATGGTGCTGTTCATGGCCCTGCTGTTGCTCTTCCTCGGAGGCATGTTCCTGGGGATCGGCTTCTTCCTGGCCGGCGCCTGAAAAAGCCACGAAAGCCCCTGTCGGCAGCCAGCTGCCGAACGGGAGGTGAGGAATGAGGAGCTTCGTGGACACCCAGCTGCTGGAGGCCGCCCGCGCGGGCGCCAGGGTCGAGGTCGACGGGGAGGTCTTCTACCTGGGCGGGGACACGGGAAGGCGGTAGCGCCGGGCTGCCACCCTCGCCGCGTCGACCAGCGCCCCTCTCCACCTGACCCCGGCTGGGACCCTTGCTCCCCCGCTGATATGCTGCCGCGAGGGAGGACGCCAGGATGACTGGAATCTCGCCAATCCCCTCGCGACGAGGCCGCCGCCGGCCAATCCGTTGGCGAGCCATGTCCGCCCTCGCCGTGCTCTGTCTCCTGATCACCCACGCCCCGCCCTGGGCCCAGACCCCCGAGGACACCGCCGCAGCCGAGACCCACCTGAAGGACGCCTTCACCTGGTACCGACTCGCCCTCGCCCGCCAGGGTGACATGCAGGCCTTCGCCGCTGCGACCGCCAGCCTCGACGCGGCTGGGGATGCGCTGCCTGACGAGGCCGGCGGTGATCTCGACACCCAGATCACCGCCCTGCGTGACGACGTCGACCAGCAGGCCGAAATGGCCCACGACACCCTGCGTGGGGTGTACCCCCTGGTCACGCTGCTCGGCGGCACCTTGTTCACGGACGATCGCGCCACGGGCACGTACGAGCTGGTCGACGACCCCGACACCGTGGCCGCCTCGTCCGCGCTGGAACGCCTCGAGGCCACGTGGCGCGAGAAGATCCGCATCGGACCAGCGCAGACCTACGTGGTCGTGCGGGGCATGGATGGAGACCAGGCCCTGGCCAACGAGGGCCGCTACCTGCTCGCCCAGCAGCCCCACTACCGCGTGTTGAGCCATCGCGAGATCGCCGCACGCCTGCAACCCCACGAACTCGACGCCCTGTGGACCTCGACCGATCCGGCCGCGCTCGCCCCCGTCCTCGCCAGCGTGGCCGACAGTGACAGCGTGCTGCTCGTCACCGTGGGCGAGGCCCACACCATCGCCGACGAGGGCGTGTACTTCCACACCGCCGAGGGCCGCCTGTTCCACGGCAAGCGCCAGCTGATCGGCCCCACCGAGCAGGCGGGCTTCTGCGAGGATCGGCGCGCGCAGCTGATCCCGATCGTGATCGCGCACCTGCTGCTGTGGCTGATCGCCGCGGTCGGTTGCGCGATGTACCGGCACCGGGAGGGCCACGACGACGGGCCGGTGGACTGGATCCGGCTGTTCGCCGTGTCCGCGCTGCCGTTCTGGTTCGGCAGGTTCGCGCCGTGGGTGCTGATGGAATTCGTGGGCGCACTCGGCCCCGCCCCCGAGGTGATTGCCTGGCTCGCCGCGTGGTGGCCGGCGACCGTGGGATTGGTGCTGTTCCTCGGTCCGCCGCTGCTGTACTTCGTGGGAGCCACCCGCGTGCCTGCGATGCTGCGCTCCCCCGGCTCGATGCACGGCTCGCTTCCGAGGCGCGGTGTGTTCGCAGCCGTGACCCTGGGGACCTGCGCGTACCTCTCGGTCCCGCTGTTCCTGCTGCTGGAAGACCGCGCCTGGCCCTTCCTCGCCGCCAACTGCCTGATCCCGGTGCTCGCCGCCTGGCTGCTGGGCCTGGTCGTGGACGGGATCTGCCGGTCCGGTGTCGTCCTGGTCGCGGTCGTGGCGGCGGCAGCCGGCGGCCTCGTGATCTCCACGGCCACGCTCCTGCCGGTCGCCAGCGCAGTGGTCGTCGGGATCGCCGTGGCCTGGTTCGCCCTCAAGTACCTGCCGAAGGACTCCAGGCCGTGCGAGACCACCGCGGACCCCGAGGCCCCACCCGCGGCCGAGCCGAGCGCCGGGGACACGGAGGCCCTGATCCACAAGACCGAGTCACCGAGGTACATCCACGACTTCGACGAGTACGAGGAGGCCCGCCGGACCCTCGAGCCGCTGGGGAACGAACACACCGTCTGGCTGGGCATCGAAGGCGAGCAGGGGCGCGGCAAGACCTCGATGGCCGGTGCCCTGCTCCGGCATCTCCGCGATGCGGATTCCGGCAGGCACGAGCTGCTCGTGCTGGAGGGAGCCTGCCCGATCCCAGCCCACGGCCAGACCTCGGGCCAGCCGTACGCCCCGTTCCAGCAGGCGCTGGCCCGGCACTTCAAGGTCGACCTGCTGCAACCGCCCAACGACCAGCTGGCCGAGGCGCTCGGCGCGCTGGACGGCCTGTTCGACAACCTGCTGCCGTTCTCGGGCCTGCTCTTCCCTCCGGGCGAGGGCGCCGCCAACGGGCTCGCCTCGCCCGACGAGATGTTCCACGTGGTGGAGCAGATGCTGAGCAAGCGAGCCAGCAGGCGCGGTACGCGCGTCGTGCTGTTCATCGACGACATCCACTGGATCGACGAGGGATCGTCCGCGCTGCTGGCTCACCTCGCCCAGGCCTTCCCACCCCGGACGGAACTGCCCATCGCCGTGATCGTGACCGCGCGTACTCGACCTCGGGCCTCGCTGCCGGGCACGGTCACCTGGGTCGACCTCGACCGCACCACCGGTCTACAGGGCGACCTGGCACGCAAGATCCTGAGCGAGAGCCTCGGGCTCCGCGACACCGTGGCCAGACGCATCGTGCACGACGTCCAGGCGGCCGAGGGGGGATTCATCTGGCTGCTGGCCGCGGTGCGCCACCTCGCGGCCGACGGCGCGTTCGTCAAGGAAGGCGAACACTACGACCTCGCCGAGCACCTGCGCCCCGAGGAGATCCCGCTACCGCTACCCGATGAGCTGGGCGACGCGATCGCCGAACGGCTGCAGGCCCTGTCCGAGCACCGCATCGTCGTGGAGTGCGCGGCCTGCCTCGGCCGGGAGTTCAAGGCATCCGTACTCGCCAACGCACTGGATCGGCCCCGCATGGAGGTCCTGCGCCAGCTGCGCCGTATCGAGCGCGAGTCCGGGATCCTGTTCGACGTCCTGGACCAGGACGACTGCTACCGCTTCCGCTCACCGTTCCTGCTCGAGGTCGTCCGCAGCAACATGCGGATCGACAGCCGGGGCCCCAACGCCGACGTGCCTCAGATCGTGCGCGAGCACCACGCCCGGGTCGCGACCGCCCTGCAACAGACGCTGAAGGACTCGCCCGCAGCCGTGTACGACGTGTTCGAGCACTTCTACGCCGCAGGGTCGGGCAGGGCGACAGACGCGGTCGAGGCGGGATTGCGAGCGGTCCGCGCGGCGCGGCGCGGCTTCGCGTTCAGCAAGGCGCGCGGGTACCTGGAGATGGCCAGGGAGTGCGCAGAGGCCGCGGGTGGCCGGGGTCTGGCCAGGCTGACCGAGGAGGACCTGCTGATCCAGCTCGACCGCGCACACGTGCGCGGCGAGGGGCATGCCGAGGCCGCGGCCAGCGCGCTGACCTTCATCGCCGACAACGCCGAGGTCGACATGGCGGTGCTGATCGCGGGAGCGCGCTCGTGCTACGAGGCGGGGAGCCCCGGCAACCCTGCACCCTTCCGCGACGCCGTGGCCCTGGGAGACCGGATCCTGACGCAGGCACGGACCGACATCGAGCGCGCCGAGGGGCACCACTTCGTCGGCATCTCCATGGATCGCAGGAACCAGCAGGAGGAGCTGCGGCAACACCTCGACGACGCCCGCGCCCTCGTCAATGCGGCGCCGGCCACGGACCTGCAGGCCCGCGCCCTGCTCGCGCGGATCGACAACTCGTACGCCGAGATCGTGATGTGGGGCTCGCCCGAGGACAAGGACCTCGCCCGGGGCCTGTTCGAGGAGAGCATCGCCATCAAGGACGCGGCCGAGACGAGCGACCGCCCGGGCCTGGCCCGGTCGTATGGCGGCATGGGCCGCCTGGCGTTGTTCTCGGACCCGCCAGACCTGGAACGCGCGCGTCGGTTCCTGCAGCTGGACCTCGATCTGTCCGGGGAACTGCGAGACGTCTCCGGCCAGGCGCAGATGCACTCCCTGCTCGGCACCTGTGATCTCGAGTCGGCATCCCGAGCCGACGCCTCCGGCCGGCCCGAGGAGGCGACCGGCCACCGCGAGCAGGCCCTGCAGCGTTATGTCTCGTCATGGGATCTCGCACGGCATTCGCCGGAGGCACCGATGAACCTGTGGTTCGCCGGCACGGGCGCGCTGACGTGCCTGGCGGTCCTGGGAACGCACGAGCGCGCCGACGACATCGGCGAGGCACTGCTGGACCTGGCATCCGTGGACCGGGAGGGGAGACCCATGGGCGTACCCTACCCGGTCAAGCAGGACCTGCGGACGGCCCTCGACGCCGGCCTCGAGTCGTGGGACGGGGACTGGGCTCGCGACCTGCTCGACATGTTGACGGAGTCGGACGATGGCTGAGCAGCTGCCGCGGCTCGACCACCGCTTCGTGCCCATGGGCACCGACGCCCCGGACCCCCTGCCCGCGGGCGAGCTGTGGCTCGATGTGGGCAGCCGCGCCGCGCCCGGGGTCCTCGACCACCACGGCGGTGACACTCCGGCCTGGTCCGCGGCACAGCTCGTGCTGGAGAGCCACGGGGACCTCGTCCCGACGGACATCGACGACACCGGCACGGTCACCCTCGTCACCCACGAGCATCCCGACCTGGATGCCGTCTGCGCCACGTGGCTCGCCGAGCGACTGTTGCGTGAGGGACGGCTCACCTCCGACCACGACGCGCTGGAACGAATCGTGCAGGCCGTCAGCCACAACGACCAGGGGCTGGTCCGCACCACCGATCCGCTCACCTGCTGGCCGGTGGTAGCCCGGGAAACCCTGGCATCGGGCCTGCACGACGACGCGGATCGCCTGGCCCGGGGTTGCCGCCTGCTGGATCGGACCCTGGCCGTGATGGAGGGCGGGAGCACGCTGGCCGAGGCCGCGACCAGGATCTGCGATCCCGAGATCGCCATCGCCCTGGGCCACGCCCGGCAGGACTACCTCGAGGACCTCGACCGCGCCATGCTGTTCCGCGTCCGCCTGCCCGTCAGGTCGGGCGACGGCGACCCGCAGGACGTGCCGCCCGGGCCGGTCGCCACGCCGGGCGCGGACCGCCGCTGGTCCCTGGTCGACGGCATCGTGCTGGACGACCCCGCCAGCAGCCTCTTCAAGGAGCTCGCCCGGGGCGACACCGAGCGCAGCCACGGCGGGAGCGGTTTCCCCCTGCTCGTGGTGGGCCGCGAGACCGCCTTGCTGAGCGCCCACGGCCTGCAACGCCACATCATCAGCGTCGACCCGACGAGCGGGCTGTGCCTGGAGGGCCTGGGCTCACGGCTCGAGGGGATCGAGGCCCGACTGGAGGACGATCGGGGTGGTCCGACCCTCGAGGGCCGGGAGCGACCGGGCGATGGCATGGGCCGCCACGGGTACGACAGCAAGTCACCGTGGTATGACGGTCGCGGTCACCATTTCACCATCGTCGACAGCCCGGGAGTGAAGCTGGACGGCCGGTCGGCCTGTGGCAGCCAGCTCGACGCAACCCGGGTGCTGGACTCGATCTGGGCGTACGGCGACCCGGCCCGCTTCATCCGTTGCCCTGAGCACCAGGTGCTCGTGGCCCGACCTGTCCAGTTGATGGACGGGTGGGAGAAGCAGGGAGACGACGCCGGGAACCTGGCCGCGCGCTGTCCCTCGCTGCTCGACGAGGTCCGGCTGTCCCTGCAGCATGCCAGCGCGCGTAAGAGACAGGGGGGGTGGCTCCCCTGGGCAGGCGACCTGTTCGACGCCCTGGACGATCTGCTGTGGGTGCTGCCCGGCGGTCATGGCGTGTGGATGGGTCGCTATCGGCTCCGTGGGGACGAGATCGACCTGCGCTCGATCACCGACGAGGTCGCGACATTCAGGCGACTGCTGGATGAGCGGGGGGTGCCCACCGAAGCGCCATTCGTGTGGGCTGGCCCGGCCGTGCACTGCGTGCACCTGCGCGCGCGGCCCGAGGACGTGAGCCTGCGCGAACCCCGGGGGGCGTCGGCCCAGGCCTTCCACCGGCTGGCCACCGGGCACGGGGTGGCGTTCGACGAGCGCACCGCGCAGCTCGACATCGAGGGCGCGACACGCGTGCTGTCCCGTGATCGCCGCGTGCTGACCGTGATCACGGACCGTGGGACCTGTGTGGTCTGCACGCGCCGGCGGACGCTGGACGACGAGCAGGGCTGCTACCACCCCGAAGCCGTCAAGCTGCTGTGCGGACTCGTGGCCGGCCAACGGTCCGCGCTGCAGGACATCCTGGCCGGGTTCGCCGCGCACGCCGGCCAGGGCAGCTCCCGGCGCCAGCAGCGCCTGATCCTGGCAGACCGGCGGCACCTGCTGGCTGCCGAACAGCAGCTGATGTTCGAGCGCGTCACCGACAGCGTGTTCGGCGAACGACTGTTCGAGGAGATGGGCCGACAGGCCGGCGTGCCCGACCTGATCGCGGAATGCCGCCAGAAGGTGGAGATGCTCGCCGGCTACGTGCGCGACAGGCGCGCCGATTTCTACCAGCGGGTGGGGTTCTGGATCTCGTTCCTGTTCGGGCCGCTGCTCGTGACGGCAGGGCTGTTCAGCGGGATACAGCAGACGCGGGACTTCGCCGACGAGTACGTCAGCCTGGTGCCGGCGGACTGGGCCCTGACCGGGTGGATCTACTTCGCCATACTGTTCCTGGCCACGGCCAGTGTCAGCGGGCTCGTCTGGTTGCTGCTGTCGTGGATCCACGGGTGGGAGGATCGTCGACGCCTCTGAGTACGGGTCCGTCCCGCGCTATGGCCCGCCCGCTGCCCCCCGCGCACGGATGGCCTCGAGGAACGGCGCGCCGTCCTCCGGCCGGTAGCTGTCCCGGTACATCACGTCCAGGCGAAAGTACGCGATCCCCGCCAGGTGGTCGGACACGGCCTCCCCGTCAGCCGCGGCCTCCCCGGCGACCCCCCGCACCCCGACCCACCCGGCGATCGGGTTCTCCACGGAGTACAGGTGCATGAACCGGCCGTGATCCGGGTGCTTCGCGTCGACCGTGCTGAAGCGCAGGCCCGGCAGGAACTCCGCGTCGTGCCGCGCCGCGTACCAGGCGCCAGCCCAGACCTGGCCGGCGGTCAGCTCCACGTAGAGTTCGGCCTGCTCGTGCAGGTACCACGTGTCGTAGATCATGACCGCGACCTGGTCGGCCTGGGCGAACACGGTCTCCCATGTCTGCGGTGTCCGGCAGTACCGGCGAGGCGCCGGGTGCGAGGTCAACCTCCCGTGCCAGGGCGCATCGCCGAACGGCGCCTCGTCGAGCGCAGCCCCCTCCTGGCAGAGGATCGGGATCGCCACCGACAGGGTCCGGTCGGGCCCGAGGCGCTGCTTCACCTCGTCGAGGAAGACCGCGAGCGCCTGCGCGTGGTCTCCGTCGATCGAGTCACACTCCACGTCGAGCTGGAACCCGTCCGCGCCCACCGCGTCGACGCTGGCCTCGACCGCATCCACGATGGCCTGTCGCCGGGTGTCGTCCGCCAGCCAGTCGCAACCGTGCCAGCCCTTGTACGGGATGATCCTGATCCCGGGGATGGCCGTGCGCATGTTCTCGACGAACCGCCGCGCCGCCGCCGGCTCGGGCACCCAGCCCAGCCGACCTCCGCTGCCCGGGATCGTCGTCGGAGCCTCGAATTCGACCCGCGGGTACAGCACGGTGATCCCGAGATCCTCCAGATCGGTGACCAACCGGGCCACGTCCGCGTCGCTGGCGCCCTTCAGCCACTGGGAGCCCAGCCAGGTCGCGGCCGGCAGGTCCGCGAGGGGGTCCGTGTCGGCCCAGGCCGGGGTTCCTGGACAGCAGAGGGCAGCCAACAGGAGCAGCAGGATCGGCAGATGTCTCATGGATCGGTCCTTTCCGGCACGAGCCAGCACGCCTCCTCGGCACGCCCACGCGATCGTACCTCTCCACGACAACGCCGCGTGGGCGCTGGCCCGTCCAGGCGGTTGGATCCTGGTAAGGCGATGAAACCCGCCTGAAACCCGATTAACTCCCTGAATAGCCATCGTGTCGATGACGACTGCTCCAGTGCGGGCAGCGTCGCGACCGACCGTCCGTCGATCGGGATCGGGTGAGCACCGGGACCGGGAAGCGGTCGGCCGTTCCGGGCGCACGCCCGGGCAGCAGCCGCGGGGCACGTCGTTGTCCCCTCGCGGGTGCTCCCCGGCACCGGCGTCCGCGACCAGCCCGAGGCTGGAGGTTCTTTGGAACGACTGGTTTCAGATCCTGGTCGCGCGATCGGGGAGGTCGCGGAAATCTCCCCGAGCGCCGGGCCGAGGGGATCCCGGACGGGTGGCCGGAAGGCGCCCAACTCCAAATTCTCTCGCAGGACGCAGGACGGGGCGGCGCCTGGTTCCCTCAAGGCCGTCCCGTCCAGGACTCCGTAGCGGCACGGAGGATCGGGGCAGGCACGACCTGTCGCGGCCCCCCGGCGGAGTCGTCCCGGAGCGAACGCTCCGACGGGACCCGCACCCGCACCCCCGATTGGGTACGGGGCGGTCGAGGCAAGCCCTCACGCTGCAGTCCGACGCTCACCCACACCCGCACCCGCGGGTGACCGGACACCGGGACCGGAACGCATCCTCATCATCCGCATCGGGCAAGACCGCCAGGCCCAGACCCACGGTGGACCCGCGACCGGCGTGACATGGCACCCACGACGGCCGTCCTCAAAGGGGTTGACACCCCGCCCTGGCAGCTGACCGAACGGCGCGCAAGCCGCGCTGGCCCCGATGCGAGAGGCCGCC